>JAEZFH010000499.1 GCA_023437885.1 Bacillota bacterium
GGTAAGGTATACGGAAACCGGAGAGATCGCTGCAATGACCGAGGAGGATGACAGGGATGTCATTCTCACCATTTCCGATACGGGCTGCGGCATTCCGAAAGAACAGTGGGAGCAGATATTTACGGAATTCAACCATGATATTTTGTCTGAGCGGCAGTACAAACAGGGCCTGGGCCTGGGTCTTTTTATCAGCAGGCAATTGGCAAGGAAGATGCGGGGGGATGTCTGGATTGCCAATTCCATTCTGGGAGAAGGTACAAGCCTGTCGCTTCGTCTCCCCAGGGGGCAGCTTCAAAACAGCAGTGCTGTCTTGGTGCCTGTACTTGAAAAAAAATTATATGTGCCAAGGAGAGAAAGTCCGGATACCAATAAAAGCAGCAAAAAGATCCTCCTGGTGGATGACGAACCTGCCAATGTCAGGGTGCTGTCTATTATGCTGGAGAAGGAATACCAGGTTTTTGCGGCTTATCATGGGGAAGAAGCCTTGCAGCAGCTTCAGAGCCGAAAGTTTCATCTCCTGATTACGGATATGATGATGCCCGGCATGTCGGGTATTGAATTGACGCAGCGAATCCGGCAAAACTATTCTCCGATTGAGCTGCCGATTATCATATCAACGGTCCGAAGCGGAGACAGAGAAATTGAGCTGGCCTATCAAAATGGTGCAAATGATTATATTACCAAGCCTTTTACCGAGGAGGAGATTCAGTGGAGAGTGAGAAGTCTGCTGAAATTAACGGATACCATGGAACGTGCCTTCGAAAATGAAATTGCATTTTTACAGGCCCAGATCAAGCCTCATTTTATTTATAACGCCTTAAGCAATATCATCGCCCTCTGCTATGAGGACGGAGAGAGGGCAGCCGAACTGCTGTCCATGCTCAGCCGGTACTTAAGATATATTTTTCAGCGGGACCGGACCCAACAGACCTTGTCGCTGAACCAGGAGCTGGATATTATTAAGACCTATGTGGAAATTGAAAAATTGCGTTTTGGCGGCCGCCTTCACTATGAAACATACATTGACCCTGCCGTGCTTGACAGCAAGATAAGGATTCCGGTCCTGCTTATTCAGCCGCTGATTGAAAATGCCATTCGTCACGGGCTTTTCAACAAACAGGGAAAAGGAACGGTTTCCCTGAGTATTACAGAGGGGGAGGACTTCATCCGCATCGTTGTAGAGGATGATGGGGTAGGCATGAGCGATGATGAGGTCTACCGGCTTCTCCATGAAAAAGGAGGCAAGGGCATTGGTATCAAAAATATACAGATGCGGGTGGCTTCTTTCCCCAAAGCTGATTTTCTTATTGATTCTGAATTGGAAAAAGGAACCAGGTGTGTACTCTTTCTGCCAAAGGAGTTGATTTAAATGTATACGGCTATGCTTGTCGAAGATGAGATAAATATACTGAAGCATATGAATAAAATGGTTTCCGCCATGGGCGATTTTGTAGTCAAGGGTGCGTTTGACGTCCCGGAAGAGGCCTTGGACGCTTTTGCGGATATTCTGCCCGATGTAGTGCTGCTGGACATTGAAATGCCCAGAATGAATGGACTGGAGCTGGCCAGGAAGATGCTGGACCTAAAACAGGATCTGCATATCGTCTTTTTGACAGCTTATAATAACTATGCTCTGAATGCCTTTGAGGTAGGGGCGATTGACTATTTGATGAAGCCTGTAATGAAAGAAGATCTGGAAAGAACAGTAAAGCGGCTGAATAAGATTATGGGAAGAAAGCAGGAACAAACCCGTCAGGAAGAGGAGGAGGATCCACTCCCTGCCCGCTGCTTTGGCTGCTATGAGGTAAGGGACCGGAAACAGCAGCTTATAAAATGGCCTACGAAAAGAGCTGAGGAGGTCTTTGCCTTTCTTCTGGCCCGTCAGGAGGAATATGTGAGCAAGTGGGAGCTGCTGGAGGTCTTCTGGCCGGAGATGGAAGAGGAGCGGGGATTGCATAACCTGCATAATACCCTCTATCGTATTAAGCAAGTGTTGAAGCTGCTGTCCTTATCCCCCCAGATTCAAAAAGTAAATGACGGCTATATACTGGAGGCGGAAGGCAGCCTGTCAGACCTCAGGCAATTTTTGATATTGGAAAAGCAGAAGAAAGGCGATGAAGATTTAATAGCAGAGAAAGCCTCTGAGGTATTCTTATCTTATGCTGCGCCTTTATTTGGCACCCGGGATTATTTCTGGAGCCTTCCCATGCAAAAAAATATGGCGCAGAGCTATAAAAGGCTATGTCACAGGCTCCTTCTGCATTACCGGGAACAGGACCGGTTCTGGAAAGGGGAGGAGATGATCCGTCATTATGTTGTCCAGCATGTGGAGGATGAAGAGATGATGAAATTATGGCTGGGGCTGGTTGCGCACTGGAAAGGGCATGAAGAAAAAACGGGAAAATACCGGGATTGGTTTAATGAAAAATTAAAGGAAGCTGAGCTGCCGTTGCTGGGATAAGCATGAATGAAATGCGCAAGGGGTTGGTGAGGGTTACGTTATTTTTTGTTTTTTGAGAGAAATTTGAGAGAAATCTATTATATAATGAAAAAAACGGAGAAATATGGCGTTTTTGTTAATAAGAAGCAACGAATGACTGTATAGATGGGAAGAGGAGGAACCGGCAATGAAAGAACGGGAGTTCCTTGTAGAGTATAACGAAACTCCACCCATTTGTATCACGAAAATTAAGTTTGCAACTATATTTACTTTACTGCAAACTTATTTTTATTAAGAGGAGGATACCATATGAGAAAACAGAAGTTGTTCCTTCGTATGCTGGCTGTGATCCTTTCGGCAGTTATGGTACTGGGAAGTACGGCAGTCACGGCGATGGGAGAGGTTTCTGCCGGCATAAGCAGTGAAAATGCAGCGTTTGAGGAGCTGCCGGAGGATACCGTAAATCAGGAGGCAGAGAACAGTGATTCCCTTGCAGAGCCTACGCTGCCGGATACGCCTGCAGCTAAGTCGGCCACAGGACCCGCAATTATGCTGGGAGCCCCTCTGCTGGACTACCAAATCAACGAGGATGTTTATAGCTGGACTGAAGGGGAACAAACCGTTACCTTGAGCGGAAACGATATTCTCACCATTCTGAATGCACCTCCGGTGGATGCTAAGATCACATTTGACATAGCTTCAGACTCCGGTTCCAATGTGACGATTACAGGAGACGCTTCAACAATATACAACAATGTCCGTATTAATGTACAAAAGGATATAAATTTGACTCTTGAGAACCTGAACATTGTGGCACCGGATACTTTTGGCGGTTTCTTTAGTTACCCCGCCCTTCACTGGAGCAGCTCCGGAGGAGATGCAACTCTGACGATTTCCGGCCAATGCAGCCTTACAGGAAGCATGTTCAGTTCCGGTAAGGGATCCACTGGCAATCAGCAGCTGACCATTACCGGCAACGGCGGTGGTGACGATAGATTGATTGCACAGGGAGGAAGTTATACAATCCCTGACATCAACAACGGACAGCCTGTAGGACATGGGATCTATATGCTCGGCCTTACCAGCGAGGGGGCTAAACTTACCATCCGGGGTGTTACCGTCGAAGCAACAGGCGGTAATGATAACGGAGACTTTGGCGTAGGCGGCTATGGAATCGGTGTTATAAATGGAAGTATTGATATTATTGATGCAGCCGTAACCGCTGCCAGTGGCTCCGATTCCCACGCTACAGCCATTATGTCCGCTATTTTAGCGGGAGGAAATTCGTCCGGTGGCGGAGATCTTTCTATTACAAACAGTACCGTGGCGGCTATCGGTGCTGACAATGCCAGCTCTGCAGGTGATACCGGTATCAGTACTTACAGGAAGCTCATGATAAACAGCGGCACGGTAGTAATTCAAGCCGGGGATAGTACTTCGGCCAAGGGAGGAAGTGCTATTAGTGCGGGAGAGCTGCAAATTTCCGGCGGAACGGTGACGGCTACTGCTGGGAACAGCACCGATCAAGACGGAGGAATAGCAATTTACATATGGCCAGGGACGCTGCAGATTTCCGGCGGAACGGTGACGGCGTACGGTGGTAACGGAAAAGGGTACGGTGGTCACAGCATTTATGCCGCAAGCGGCACAGTCACCTTGGAAACCGGTTCCAATCTTACGGCAGTCGGCGGTAATGGCGCAACACAAAGTGGTGGCGTAGGTCTGCGGGCCTACAACTCCGGTATCGGCAATACCGTTACGATAGCAAACAGCGCCGGTGACATTTACATACGAGGCGGACAGGGCGCAACGGAGCAAAGACCATCTGTTATGGGCGGCGAAGCGTATATCGGTACAGGGAATATCGGTGACATGATGAAGGAAACCGGTGCCGGTGCTTTCTCCATCAAGAACACGCCTGGCGGAAACGAGGTATATAAGGTAAGCGTCAGCACCATTCCGGCTGCGGAGGTTACAATCCGTTGCATTGTCGGCAGTGGGACACCATCGGAATACACCTACCGTGCCAAAGCTGACCAGAACGGAACAGCCTATCTATGGCTTCCCGCAGGTTCCCAAACCCTGAAGGCTGACAATTATCCCGACACCAACACCACCGTAGCGACTAACTATACCAATACTGCTGTGCTGGGTGGACAGTCCGTCGTGACGGCGCATAATTCTGTGGAGCTGCAAACCTATATGGCAGCCTCAAATGTAACAACAATCAACCTGGTAGACGGAACCACTTATGAGTATCCGGGCGGAACAGTCTCCCGTGATTTGACGATCAACGGAAACGGAGCAGAGATTGTGGCGGGAACCGGAGTGAACGATACCGTTGTTAGATGCGATGGTACTATAGTTGATTTGGCTTTGGGGAATTATACCGGTGTGAAGACCTTCCTGAAGGTAGAAGGTGCGGGAAGTGCCCTGAAACTAAAGAATGTGGTACTTAGGAACGGTAGTAATAAAAATGGAACGGATAACACAAGTGACGGCATATTTACCGTAATCAACGTAAAGACCGGCGGTTCGCTTGCTATGGATAATGTAACTTTGGAGAGCTTCCATAATAATCCGGTTTCCGGGAATAACCTTAACTTTGGTATTCACGCAGAGCCGGGAGCCGTATCAACTGTGATACAGAACAGCAGGTTCGAAAGCAGCAATGCCTTCAGAAATGCAGTAGCAATCCGGAATGGAGCAATGCAAATCAGTAATAATACCTTTGAGGGGACAGACTATCCGGAAAGGTTGAGGCAATCGGACGGCTATGAATATGCAATATACATCTATGGAGGAAATGGAACAGTAACGCAAAACACCATTACAGGCTACGACAGCACCACTCAGTTAGGTTATGCAAGTGCAGGAATTGCCGTAATTGGCTTCTACAGCACGGAAGTGACCGTTAATAACAATGTGCTGTCCTATAACGAAAGTGGAATTGATGTAACGAAGACCTGGTCTCCATGGTCTACAAACACACATATGATGGTGAACGGGAAGCTATTGGATTCCAGTGAAGCAGCATATACGATAGGGGAAGCTCTGAAGGCAGCCAATACCCAGGATTATGTATCAGTTTCTCTTAATCAGAATGATGAAGTGCAATTGGAGACCTCAGGTGGAAAGAAGTATTATGCAGTGCTTGGAGGGTATCGATCCCCTTGGCTCACTGTATCAAATACCGTAGGAAACACCGTGTCGGTTCAATTACCGTTAACGGATATAGATACACTGAATGCGGCAGATCCAATTGAATTCGAGATGCAAGTGGATGGAGGTACAAATTGGACTGCAGTAATTCCGGCCTGGGTGCAGAAGCCGACAGAGGCGAAGCTGACACTGGAGGCAGGCCATGAATACCGTATCAGGGCGAAGCTGACACATAAAAGCTATGTAGAGTCAGGAGATCCTACGGAAAGAACCTTGATCACCTATTCCAATCCAATTACCATAACGCAAGCTTCAGGAGGACCTGAATTTGTCGGAGGAACCCAAAGCATTACAGTGCGCCCATATCCAAATGCAACGGATCTTCGGGATCAGCTGTATGTCAGTGACCTTGATGTTGGGCAGACCCTGACTTGGACTGTAGTCAGCGGGCCCAGCCATGGTACCTTGACCGGATTTCCGGTAACCGCCAGTACAAATGGATCGGGAGGCATCTATGGAACAACAGGAAGCACGGATACCAGAATACCTGCTGCTGTTGCGTACACGCCTGCGGAAGGCTATACGGGCAGTGACAGCTTTACGATTCAGGTCAGTGACGGCACAGCGACAGACACCCGTGTTATTAATGTCGGTGTCAACCTTGCTTCAGGCTTGGAGGTAACGGCGAATAATTCTGCTGAGCTTGAAGCTGCAATCAACAATCCGGCTGTTGCAACAATCAATCTGAAATCCGGCACTATCTACCAGATTATGGGAGCAGAGATAAATCGCTCCTTGACCATAAACGGCAATAATGCAGTGATTGAGGCTTTGAGCGGCGTTGGACAGAGCTTTGATAATCAGACCATCTATCACCTTGGTATGCCGGATGCAAACGGTAACCGCAGATATAGAGGGAACCTGTTCTGGTATGTTAAGGATGGGGGAAGCCTGATGGTAGAAAACCTTACCTTGAGAAATGCAGCAACTTCAGAAAATGAGCAGGGACTTACGGGCATATTTGCTGCTATGTTGCTCAATGATACGGCCAATCTTTCACTCACAGGTGTTTCCTTTGAGAATTTCTGGTTTAAAAATAGTAAGTTTGCGGAGCAGAATAACCTGTCTGCAGCGCAGGGGCTTTACAGCTCATACTCGGATATGAGCTATGGTGTTTATACCGATTATAACTGTACCGGAGTTATTGCCATAAGCAATAGCACCTTCGGCAGTTCAAATGCTTTCCGTGATGCGATACATATCTATAATGGAAGCAGTGTCAGTATTGAAAACTGTACATTGACCGGAACAGAACACCCTGATCGCCTGCGGGAATCGGATCGCTTTGAATACGGTATGTTTTTGTATGGCGGAAATTGTTCGGTTATGAACAACAATATCAGCGGCTATGACAGCAAAAAAAATGCCGACTATTCCAGCGCAGGTATGGCATTACTTCCTTATTATAATTTGAGCGCTATGATAGAAGGTAATACTGTTCAGGGAAATGATTCCGGCCTGGATATTACCGGAGGCTGGGAAGCCTTAAATCCGGCTCCGGCAGTTGAAATTAACAATATAGAGCTGGATACAGAGGATCATGGTTTCATAATTGGTGAGGGGTTGAAGGCTTCCAATATCATAAGCGGAAACACAGGAGCAAATATCTATATCAAGCTGGATCAAAACGACGATGCCAATGCTTTTGTATATTATTCTCCGTTCTTATCTATAAGTACAACGAATAAAACAAAGCTTACGCTGGATTTTTCCCAGACAGCGGATGCAGTAGAGCTTATATCTACAGCGATAACCATTGAAGTTCAACAATCAGAGGATAATGGACAGAGTTGGACGACAGCTTCAGTAGAAGGGGTTTTAAATAACGACTCCACTTCGGCTGTAGTAAATCTTGAGGCTAATAAAACATACACCTTAAGAGTAAAAAAGACACATAATAATAATCAGACTCCTAACACTGTAATAACAGGCTATTCTGACTCTGTTACATTTTCAGCGCTAAGCAGCGAAGCAGGAATTGCTAGCATATTGTCCAAGCCAATTACAGCAGGAACCGAGGCAGGAACAAGCGAAGCGCCGAAGACAGTATGCATCAGCGTAGAGAATGACGTTGCAGCAGTCGCTTTGGGCAATATCGTAAAAAGCGATGCAGGAGCAACAGTGACCTTTTATGGGACAGATAACACCTTCGCCGTACCGGCAACCGGCAGCGTTAACCTGACACCGGGAGCTGCAACAGAGATATATATTAAGGTGACTGCAGCGGACGGAACAATCTTACACTACAAAGTGACTATCAATCGGGCAGTCGGCACAATGAATGTAACCGTGGTAAAAGTGACCGCTTTCAATGCGGGCCTGACACCCAGCCTGGCTACCATTGAGGTTGCGATGAATGACATCGGACTGAATGCAGGTGCATTTACCGTAAACAATATGACCACACCGGGTTCTGCTGTCACAGTGAACAATGTGACATATTCCGGCGGAAAATACATCCTGTCTGTGAGTGGCATGACCTATTATGATTCCTATAGCCTGACCATCACAAAAGCAGGGTATACCTCTTATACCAACAGCAGCTTCTATGGAGAGCTGGCGGCAGCAGGAGATTTGAATTTAATCAATGAGCCAAATATGTTCCCTACCTACAGCAGAGCGCTTACAAGCCCCGGTATCGTAACCATAAGCAACAGTAATTATGCGGCAAACGATAAGCTGTATTCAGGCCCGGTTTATACTGCAATTGATTCGAATAATGGTAATCCGGATAACGGAACAATAACCAGGTTAATCGGTATCTTCGTGAAAGCACCCGAGGGAGCCAAGGGAGTAAAAACCTTGAGACTTAACGGACAAATGGAACAGGTGACGGAAGATTCTCTGATTGACAGCAATCCGAACTATCAGGAAACAGTGGCTTCGGGCAAAGCAGCCAATCATAATGATTACTGGAAAACCATTGCCTTTGTACCGCTGTATACTCAAATCGCCAGCGCGAGACAGGCGGACAACTCCAGAATATTGGTCGATCCTGCCGACAGATTTAGGATTGTCGAATGGTATGACAATGAAGAATGCACAGGTACCCCGGTGCAGGTGACCAGACTTATGGTCAAGGTAGAATATACCGGAACTCCGGTAAGCACTGATGCGGGGCTGACCAGCGTACTGGGACAGACCGTCACGGCAGGAACCGAGGCAGGAACCAGTGAGAATCCGAGGACAGCGTCCATCAGCGTGACAAACACAACGACAACCGTATCGGCAGGAGATATTGTGAAGCATGATGCGGGAGCAACGGTAACCTTCTACGGAACGGACAGCACCTTTACCGCCGCAGAAGCAGGCAGCATCAATCTCGCAACGGGAGCTGCAACACAGGTATATATCAAGGTTGTTGCAGTAAATGGAATGACGATGTACTACAAGGTGACCATTAACCGCACCGCAAGCGGTGATGCGGGATTAACCAGTGTACTGGGCCAGACCATCGCAGCAGGCACAGAGGCAGGAACCAGTGAGAATCCGAAGACTGCAGCCATCAGTGTGGCAAACACAGTTACAGCGGTAGCAGCTGGCGATATCATAAAGAGCCATGCAGGAGCAACGGTGGCCTTCTATGGAACAGACAGCACCTTTACAACTACTGAGCCGGGAAGTGTGAGCTTACTGGAGAATGGGGCAACCACTGTCTACATTAAGGTGACAGCTCCGAATACAACAATTATAAAATTCTATGCAGTGACTATTCACCGCGCTGCAAGCAGCAATGCAGGGCTGGCCGGCATATTGGGCCAGACGGTCACGGCAGGAACCGAGGCAGGAACCCTTGAGGCACCGAAGACGGCATCCATTAACGTGGCAAATACCATATCAACGATATCGGCGGAAGACATCGTGAAGGGTCATGCAGGTGAAACTGTAACCTTCTATGGAACGGACAGCACCTTTACTGCTGTAAAAGCAGGAAATGTGAATCTGACGGAAAACGAGGCCACCACAGTATACATTAAAGTAACCGCTCAGGATACCACCACAGTCAGATATTATAAAGTAGCCATCAATCGTACCGGAAGCAGTAATACAGGAATCACCAGCGTACTGAACCAGGCGATTACGGCAGGAGCAGAGGCAGGGACCATTACTGCACCAAAGACGGCTTCAATCAACGTGGCAAATGCAACCTCATCCATAGCAGTTAGTGATATCGTAAAGAGCCATGCAGGAGCAACGGTGACCTTCTATGGAACAGACAGAAGCTTTATGACTCCAGCATCAGGTAGTATATCTTTGATCTCAGGCGGAGATACAATCATCTATATTAAGATAACCTCACAGGATGCAAGTGCGGTCAGATATTATGCAGTAACCATAAGGCGAGCAGCATCGAGCGGTACATCAAATCCTTCGCCAGGCCCAGGACCGATAGTGACACCTACTCCGGGACCGGTTGCTGATAAGGTGGAGCAGATCACAGTTGATGTAAAGCAAGGAGAAACCGATAACACGGTCTCACAAATAAGCATCGAAAGAACCACTCATACCGATGGCAGTAAGTCAGATGCGGTAACCTATCAACAAGAGAAAGCCCGGGAGACGATTGAGAAACTGAAGGAAGAAGGAAAGGATGTTGCCAGAATCCTGATTCCTGGCGCAGACGGCGGAGTTACCAGAACACAGATAACGGTACCGTCCACTTCCCTGAACACACTGTCGGAAGGAAAAGTAAATCTCCAGATTGATACGGAGGATGCGAAGATCGAAATTCCAAAGGCATCTCTGGCTCAGGCAAATCAGAAGCTGGAAGAGGATTTGTACTTCAAACTGGTACCGGTAAAGGAAGAAGAGCAAAAACGTGAGGTGACACAGCGTGCAATTTTCGAAGTTGGAATAATCAGCAACAATGAGAACACCAGTATCTCTGCGTTGGGGATTCCAATGACAATTGAAACCAATATGCCATCTACGGATGTAGACATTACTTTACCGCTGTCTGGCATCAGCATACCGGCTGATTGGGTTGAACGGGAAGCATTTTTAGGACAGCTGGCTGTGTTTATTGAGCACAGTGATGGAGAGAAGGAACTGGTTCAAGGAGAGATCGTGGAATACAGACCAGGTGTGCTTGGTATCAAATTCCACATCACAAAATTCAGTACCTTCACCATTGTAAAGATGGAGAAATCCTCAGCGTGTGACGTAATCAAGGTTACGGTACCGGCAAAAGCTGTTATCAAAGGAAGTAAGATCACTGCGACAGTGGATAATGCAACCAAGAACCTTACGGTAAAGGTAACAGTAAGTGATAAGGCTTCCTGGAAGCTGTATTCGGACAAAGCATGCAGCAAGGAGCTGAAGGACCGGAAGCTTACCCTCAAGGCTGGTGCCAATACGGTGTATCTGAAGACAACGGCAGAGGACGGAAAAACAAGCAAAATATACACCGTAACAATAACACGCAGGGAGCTGCCCAAACAATTAATTATCATAGCAAACAAGTATGACTTTGCAGATGCCTTTGTCGGAGGGGTTCCGGCGCTCCAGAGCGGTGGAGAAGTCATTACCACCGGTATAGCACCGGAAGATGCAAAGAAACTGGTAAGCTATATTAAGAAGAACTACACGAAGCAGGATAAGATCTATATCCTTGGACTGGAAAAGGCAGTAAATAAGGATTTGGAAAAGCTGCTGAAGAAGGAAGGCTATACCGACGTAGTGCGGATTGGTGGCAAGGATAAGTATGAAACCGCCAAGAAGACAGCGGGCATTGTGAAGCTTTCAGAAAAAGTCCGGGTAGTACTGGTAAATGGAACGGTGAAGCCGGAGGATGCAGAGAGCATCCAGAAGATATGTGCAGAAAAAGGCTATCCCATCCTGCTGGTGCAGAAGGATAATCTGACCACTTCCACATTGGAGGCACTGAAGGAAATCAAGCCAATCCGGGTATATATTCTGGGAGATCAGACAAAGATCAGCTCCAAGGTAGTGGTTCAGGTAAGCAAGGAACTTAAGCTGAAGAGCAGCAGCATCATCAGAATTAAGTCAGGCAAAGAGATTAAATAGGATAATTAAATTCCTTCCTATGCAGGTCCTGAATGAAATGCAGATATAGAAGGGTTTAATCAAGTAATACTGCGCAAGTATTTGGGATGTTATATTAACAGTCCTGAAGATGAAATAAGAAGTGGAAAAGGTCCTTTGCCGATTGGAAATTATCCGGCTGAGGGCCTTTTCCTTTGAGATGAGTTGTTTTACGAACTGTCATAGTGATAAATTGTATTGTGATATCGTATTGAGAAATCGTATTGAGGTTTCCTGTATTAGCTCAGGATATTGTTTTCATCGATCCTTCTTATAATATTCTTGCCCTCTTAACATACTAATGATAAAATAATGCTTATAAATCCGTGGTATGCTGATCGCCCGGCATCTTGACGAAAGGCCTGTCTGAATTATTATCTGCTGGGTTGTCTTCAATAACGCAGCTCACTGTTGCATCTTCGCCTTGCAGGTATAGAATTTATTCGGCACCATTTGTCCAATTACCAAGAAGACAGCACACCAGACAGGATACATGAGGAAGGAAGGGAATAACTATGGTAAAACATATCGTAGCATATAACTATGCGGAAGGCTTTACAAAGGAAGAGAATCACAGGAATGCGCAGAATATGAGAGAAGAGCTGGAGGCTCTGGTGGGAGTGATCGACGGACTGATCACATTGAAGCTGTATAATTCACCGATGGAATCCTCTGATTTCGACCTGCTGTTATACAGTGAGTTGGAGAGTGAGGAAGCCTTGAGAGCATATATGGTGCATCCGGAGCATGTCAGAGTGGCAACAAATTATGTGAGACCCTTTATCAGCGGCCGCCAGTGTATGGATTTTATTGTATAAGCAGAAGCAAGGCTGTCAGGTGCTCTCACTGTGAAAAACAGATAGACAGAAGCTTAAAAATGCTTTAAACTATATAAGTTATGTAAATGGAAGACATCGTCTTCCATTCAGAAAGCTGCCTTTACAGGCAGGATGCACATGCCGTGCGAAGGGGATCTGTTGCCTGACGGCTGCCGTGCAGCGCAATAGTCCGCAAGCGGACCCTTTGTGTTACCGCAAAGCGGTATTTGAAGAAAATATCAGAAAGTATATCGGATAAAGGAGAATGGAAAACGATGGCTGAAGCAATGAAAGGCTTACACAGAAGCCACAGATGCACTGAGCTCTCCAAAGGGAACATCGGTGAAACCGTGACTGTCATGGGATGGGTGCAGAAGAGCAGAAATAAAGGCGGCATTATCTTTGTCGACTTGAGGGACCGCTCCGGTCTGTTACAGATTATATTTGAAGAAAGTGATTGCGGAAGTGAGAACTTTACCAAGGCGGAGAAGCTGAGAAGCGAATTTGTGGTAGCAGTTGTCGGCAGGGTGGAGGCACGTTCCGGTGCTGTGAATGAGAACCTTGCCACCGGAGATATAGAGATCAGAGCGAAGGAGCTGCGGATTTTATCCGAAGCAGAGACCCCTCCGTTCCAGATTGAAGAGGAGTCCAAGACAAAGGAAGAGCTGAGGCTGAAATACCGTTATCTTGATCTTCGCAGGCCGGACCTTCAGAAGAATATGATCCTTCGCAGCAAGGTAGCCAATGTGACCCGCCAGTTTCTTTCCGGGGAAGGCTTCCTAGAGGTGGAGACTCCGATGCTGACCAAGAGTACTCCCGAGGGAGCAAGAGATTACCTGGTTCCGAGCCGTGTGCATCCGGGAAACTTCTATGCTTTGCCCCAGTCACCCCAGTTATTCAAGCAGCTCTTGATGGTAGCCGGCTACGACCGGTATTTCCAGATTGTAAAATGCTTCCGTGACGAGGACCTCCGTGCGGACAGACAACCGGAATTTACGCAGATCGATATGGAATTATCCTTTGTCGATGTAGATGATGTAATCGATGTGAATGAGCGTTTGCTTCATAAGATGTTTAAGGAAAGCATAGGAATTGATATTCCGCTGCCGATTCAGAGGATGACCTATGCCGAGGCGATGGAGCGCTATGGTTCGGATAAACCGGATGTCCGTTTTGGCTTAGAGCTTAAAAATGTATCTGAAGTTGTAAAGGACTGCGGTTTTGCCGTATTTACCGGAGCACTGCAAAAGGGTGGTTCCGTACGGGGAATTAATGCAGAGGGACAGGCAGAGATGCCGAGAAAGAAGATTGATGCCCTGGTGGACTTTGCCAAGGATTACGGTGCCAAGGGTCTGGCATATCTGGCAATCGATGCGGAAGGCAGCTACAAATCTTCTTTTGCCAAATTTATGACAGAGGAAGAGCTGAAGGCACTTGTTGCCGCCATGAACGGAAAGCCCGGGGATCTGCTGTTGTTTGCTGCGGATGAGGATGATGTGGTATTCGCAGTACTGGGCGCTCAAAGACTTGAGCTTGCAAAGGGACTTGGCCTCCTTCACAAGGATGAATATAAATTCTTATGGGTTACGGAATTCCCGCTATTGGAGTATTCCAAGGAAGAGGGAAGATATACAGCCAAGCACCACCCCTTCACCATGCCCATGGATGAAGACCTTTCCCTGCTGGATACCGATCCCGGCAAGGTAAGAGCAAAAGCCTATGATATTACTTTGAACGGCACCGAAATTGGCGGCGGCTCCGTGAGAATCTTCCAGAGCGAGGTTCAGGAGAAGATGTTTGAAGTACTTGGCTTTACCAGGGAAGCGGCATACGAACGCTTTGGCTTCCTCTTGAACGCCTTCAAATACGGTGTACCCCCGCATGCAGGGCTGGCTTACGGTCTGGACCGTCTGGTTATGCTCATGGCTCAGGAGGACAGCATCCGTGACGTAATTGCCTTCCCGAAGGTGAAGGATGCTTCCTGTCTGATGACGGACGCACCGAATGTGGTGGATGATAAGCAGCTGAAGGAACTGGAAATCGCTTTAGCCCCTGCTGGGGAAAAGTAATCCTATGGCATACGGACAATCTCTGATCCTTGGCTACTTTGTTCTGCTTACCATTGTCGGCTTTGCGTTAATGGGTATTGATAAAAAAAGGGCCAGGTGCCAGGCTTGGCGGATTCCGGAACGGACCTTGATTCTGACGGCTTTTCTCGGCGGAGGCATGGGAGCTCTTCTTGGAATGTATGTTTTTCATCATAAGACCAGGCATATGAAATTTCTGATTTTGATGCCGGTTGCTGCAGCATTTTCTATATTGTTGATAGCAGCAACATTTCTGGCATATCCTTATGATGTTCTTTCCGTGCGTGGAGTATAGCATATCGGCCGGAGCACAAACGATGTTCCGGTAATCGGGATGCGCTGCGCAATAAGCATTGTTTTTTGATCAATTATAAAGAAATATAAGGAAATAATAAGAAGTAATAAGAAGTAGTAATAAAGAGTAATAAATAGCAAGAAATATAAAGAGATATAAAGAGATATAAAGGAATAAATACAGAACAGGGATGGAAGCTTAGAGAGCCTTCATCCCTGTTCTGTATTTATTGCAAAAGCAGTAAAGCTTCAGCAGGATATGTCATGTTGTAGTAGCCTACAATATGGTATACTTCTTTAAAGCATGGAGATTTGTGTAGAACTGGCTATGAATTTGTAAATATTTTAACAAAGAATCAGAAAATTGATTGACACTCCAGTGATAATTTGCTATCATTACTTTAAAGCGCGACGCTTTAAAGCGTTGAAGCGCTAAAAGGATAAAAATTAGGGAGTGGGTAAGAGATGCTTGTGAAAGCAATATTTCTGATTGTATTTTTTACAATTATGGTAATGGTAGGTATTTATGCAAGGAAGCATACCACCAGTGTCGGTGACTTTGTATTGGGCGGAAGAGCGGTAGGACCATGGTTGACGGCCTTTGCTTATGGCACGACATACTTCTCGGCAGTAGTGTTTGTAGGATATGCGGGTCAGTTCGGTTGGAAATACGGTATATCCGCAACCTGGATCGGAATCGGGAATGCCTTGATCGGAAGCCTGCTGGCTTGGATTATTCTAGGACGCCGTACCCGCGTTATGACTCATCATCTGAAATCTACGACCATGCCGGATTTCTTCGGAAGCAGATACGGCAGTAAGGCTCTGCGGGTTGTTGCATCTGCGATTGCATTCGTATTTCTGGTACCCTATACGGCATCGGTGTACAATGGCTTATCCAGATTATTTGGTATGGCCTTTGATGTGCCGTACTGGGTGTGCGTATTAGCGATGGCTGTTCTCACCGGAGTATATGTTATCCTGGGAGGATATATGGCAACCGCAATCAATGACCTCATTCAGGGTATTATCATGCTGGGAGGAATTATAGCTGTAATTGCCTCAGTGCTCAGCAATAACGGCGGTTTTATGAAAGCGGTGAATCAATTGGCGCAGTTCGAGAGTGAGATAGCGATCACCCAGGGACAGCCGGGAGCGTATACCTCTTTCTTTGGGCCGGATCCGATGAATCTCCTTGGAGTAGTAATTCTCACCTCCTTAGGAACCTGGGGCCTTCCGCAGATGGTACATAAATTCTATACGATTAAAAATGAAAAATCCATTAAATCCGGCACAATCATCTCAACTGTATTTGCGATAGTGATTTCCGGAGGCTGTTATTTTCTGGGAGGCTTTGGACGGCTCTATGACGGCGAAGCAATCTCTAAGGCGGACGGCACCATTGCATATGATGCCATCGTACCTCATATGCTGTCATCCTTGTCCAATGTATTAATCGGGGTTATTGTCGTGCTGGTATTATCCGCATCCATGTCAACCTTGGCTTCTCTGGTTATGACCTCCAGCTCTACTCTGACCCTGGACTTTATTAAGGGAAACCTGGTTAAGAATATGAGTGAGAAGAAGCAGATATTGGTTATGCGAATATTGATTGTATGTTTTATTGCTCTGTCGGTGGTGATTGCTCTGGATCCGCCAACCTTTATCGCCCAGCTCATGGGTATTAGCTGGGGCGCTCTGGCAGGCTCCTTTCTTGCACCGTTCCTGTATGGACTGTATTGGAAGAGAACTACAAAGGCCGCAGTTTGGGCAAGCTTTGCTGCGGGTGTCGGAATTACGGTTTCGAACCTGTTTCTCAAGTATATCGCTTCGCCGATCAATGCAGGAGCAATTGCAATGGTGACCGGGTTGGTAGTTGTACCAGTGGTCAGCCTCCTCAGTCCCCCGCCGGATAAGGCAGCGGTTCAGGAGGTATTCTCCTGTTATGAAGAGACGGTAACGGTACACACCAGGAAGTCAATCGAGGAATAGGAGTACCGGCAACTGTTACAGCAATAAGAAATTAGGGATAAGGTATATGAGGAAAGAAAGTCGGCAGCGCAGGCTTTCTTTCCTCATGTATTCGCAGCATATGTAATGAAGTGTATATTAAGTGTATATTGTATATTTATTATTTTGATATGGAGGAATAAAGCTATGATTTGGGCCAGGGAAGAGATGCTTCTAAGAGAAGAGATGGAGAAGCTGCAGTTACATCGGCTGCAGGAGACTGTGACCAGAATCTATACCAAGGTACCGGCTTCCCGCGCGAAGATGGATGAGGCAGGCATCCGGCCGGAGGATATAAAAAGCCTGGAGGAGTTAAAAAGACTGCCTTTTACCAATAAGAAGGATTTGAGGGACAACTATCCCTTTGGTTTATTTACTGTACCAAAGAAGGAACTGGTTCGTATTCATGCTTCCTCAGGAACCACCGGAAAGCCTACCGTCGTCGGGTATACCAGTAAGGATTTAGATACCTGGACGGAATGTGTCTCCAGAATTGCCGCCATGGGCGGAGCCATGCAGGAGGATGTAGCTCAGATTTGCTTTGGCTACGGAATGTTTACCGGTGCCCTGGGATTGCATTACGGACTGGAGAACCTGGGTGCAACTGTCTGCCCTACTTCCTCGGGAAATACCCAGAAGCAGATTATGTATATGCAGGATTTTGAAACCACACTGCTGGTAGCTACGCCCTCCTATGCCCTGCATCTGGGAGAGGTAGCATGGCAGATGGGGTTAGATCCATCCAGGGATCTGAAGGTAAGGATCGGTCTTTTTGGCGGAGAGGGTATGACGGAGCCCATGCGCCAGGAGATGTATAAGCTCTGGGGACAGGAGATGAAGGTTACTCAGAATTACGGTATGAGTGAGCTGATTGGCCCCGGGGTATCCGGAGAATGTCTGGAGCTGTGCGGCATGCATATCAACGAGGATCATTTTATCCCGGAGATTATAGACCCGGAGACCGGAGAGGTTCTTCCTCCTGGTTCCAAGGGTGAGTTGGTAATTACCTGTATTACAAAGGAAGCATTGCCGCTGATCCGCTACCGTACCAAGGATATCTCCCGGTTGCTGTACGAGCCCTGCAAATGTGGCAGAACCACCG
>JAEZFH010000056.1 GCA_023437885.1 Bacillota bacterium
GGCCTCACTTCATGTCTTCTCTTCTGATACTCGTTATAAAGGCCTAAATATTGTACCAACAGCGGTCTTGGCCCTACAATGCTCATATCCCCCTTGAGGATATTAAACAGCTCCGGCAACTCGTCCAAGCTAGTAGAACGAAGAATTTTTCCGAACTTAGTCAATCTAACTGAATCCGATAACAACTCTCCCTTTTCGTTCCGTTCATCCGTCATTGTTCTAAACTTATACATGATAAATATCTTTTCATTTAACCCCGGTCTTTTTTGTCGGAATAACACCGGACTTCCCAGTTTTACTCTCACCATAATCCCTACTACGATGAACACAGGACTTAAGAAAATAATTGCTATCAAAGATAGAATAAAATCCATTGGTCTCTTTATAAATCTTTTATATATACCGTATTTTTTAGAACTTGCTCTTATTGTTACCATCTACCACAGTCCTTTAATAATTCTGCACACTCTCTCAAGATTCTCATCTGTCATCTTTGTATCACTCGGTAAGCATACACCATTCTCAAATAATTCCTCACTAACACTTTCACCGATATAATCATACTCAGAAAAAAATGGCTGCATGTGCATTGGCTTCCAGACAGGCCTTGATTCAATATTATCTGCTTCTAATGCTTCCATCATAATAATCGGTCTGACCTTTCCCTTCAGAAGTATCACGCTCAACCAATAGTTTGGCTCATTCCAATCATTAATTGGCATGAATTCCACTCCCTCAAGGCCGCCAAGCTCTCTCTTATAATATTCAAATATATATCTCTTCTTCTCCACTCTCTGGTCTAATACCTTAAGCTGCCCTCTACCTATACCCGCCACAACATTGCTCATACGATAATTAAAACCCAGTTCACTATGTTGATAGTGTCTGGCTGGATCTCTGGATTGAGTAGACCAGAAACGAACCTTTATAACCCTCTCTTCATCATCGGAAACGATCATTCCTCCGCCCGAAGTAGTGATTATTTTATTTCCATTAAAACTGAATACACCGAACTTGCCAAAGGTACCCGTAGCTTTTCCCTTATAAAAAGTACCTAAGGATTCAGCTGCATCTTCAATAACAGTCACATTATGCTTATCACATATTGCCATTATTTTATCCATATCAGCAGACAGACCGTATAAATGTACAACCAAAACCGCCTTTACTTGATTTCCATATTTATTAAATGCTGCTTCAAGAGCGACCGGATTCATATTCCAGGTTGTATAATCACTGTCGATAAAGACAGGAGTTGCATTCTGATAGATAATCGGATTCGCCGTAGCAGAAAAAGTAAGAGTCGGGCAAAATACAACATCACCTTTTCCTACACCTGCCGCCCTAAGAGCAAGATGTATCGCTCCGGTACCGGAAGTCGTAGCAGCCGCATATTTAGCACCAACCTTGTGCGCCAGTTCTTTTTCGAATTCAACGACATTCGTTCCGAGGGGTGCAATCCAATTAGAATCAAACGCTTCCTGAATGTACTGTGTCTCATAACCTTCATTACTCATATGAGGAGAAGAAAGCCATATCTTTTCCATATTATCTATATTCTTTAGCATCGCAATTATCCTTCCTTTATCTGTGGCTTCTTATAAATATACGTAGGTACGATTTCTTTTATCATCTTTCTTATTTCAGTAGGTTCCAATACACACACTTCCTTTAATTCCTCTAACTGCTGCAAGAACCTGTCCTCATCAAATTCAATCGGCTTACCAATATGTATCATTTTATTCTCTGTATCCTCTAGACCTTCCTCATCCATGAGCAATTCTTCATAGAGTTTTTCACCGGGTCGAAGTCCGGTAAATTCAATCATAATATCCTCATTCGGTTTATAACCGGATAAACGAATGAGATTTTCAGCCAGAAGAAGGATTTTAACAGGCTCTCCCATATCAAGGACAAATATCTCTCCGCCCTTTGCATAAGCTCCTGCCTGCAAAACCAAGGACACCGCCTCAGGTATTGTCATAAAATATCGTATGATATCCGGATGAGTAACCGTAACCGGCCCTCCGGCAGCAATTTGCTTCTTAAATAGCGGTATTACACTTCCATTAGACCCCAGCACATTACCAAAACGAACAGCCACAAACTCTGTATTTGAACGGTTATTGTAGGTCTGTACAATCATCTCACAGATTCGCTTTGACGCTCCCATAATATTCGTAGGATTAACCGCCTTATCTGTTGAAATAAGTACAAACTTCTCTGTTCCATATAAATCTGCCGCTTGCGCTGTCTTCCAAGTCCCAAGAACATTATTCTTAATTGCCTCATTCGGACTGTCCTCCATGAGTGGCACATGCTTATGTGCTGCTGCATGATAAACAATCTGAGGCCGGTATGTTTTAAATATATGATTTATTCTTGCTGAATTTCTCACAGAAGCGATCAATACGACCAGATTGATTCCCGAATGCTTTTTTAACAATTCCTGTTGAATATCGTAGGCATTGTTCTCATAAATATCGACTATGATAAGCTGTTTAGGCTTCTTCGCCGCCAATTGCCGACACAATTCGCTCCCAATAGAGCCTCCACCGCCGGTAACCAAAATAATCTTACCCTCGACATATTCCATAATAGAGTCGAGGTTAACCTTGATTGAATCTCTTCCTAATAAATCCTCCACTTCAACATTTCGTAAATTACTAACCGAAATTTCGTTATTCATAAGCTGATACATACCCGGAAGTATCTTAAGTTCACAATCAGTTTGATTACAGATTTCAACTATATCTTTAATTATTTTCTTCGGCACAGACGGCATAGCTATAATAATTTCTTTTATATGATAGATATTAACACAATCCAGGATATTATCCCGTGTCCCGGTCACCTTAATGCCATGTATGTAACTCCCCTGCTTTTCAGGCGCATCGTCAATAATACATTTTACAACTGTATTATTAATATGTTCGCTTGTATTTATTTCCTTTATAATAGCATTTGCAGCATTTCCCGCTCCAATAATCATAATGTTATTGGTCTCACCATCTAAGCGATTATTACGGAAAATAGATCGAATAAAACGGTATGAGAATCGAACTCCCAATGTCAGCAGCAGCAAAGCTCCAGCATATAAAAAATAATAGCTTCTGGGAACCGGCAATTTTAATATTCTAAGACCAAAAAATTGCGTGATAGCCGATAGCATGCAAGCGGAAAAGACATTCTGCATCTCTGTCACGCTCGCATATCTCCATAAACTATGATAGAGCTTCAATACATAAAAAATTATAAGCGTAATAATCAGATTGACCGGGAGAAAGGCCCATACCGATTCAAGAAACAACCTGTCCACCTTCCCTGGAATCAAGTCATACCGAAGCAATAACCCCATTCCACTGGATACAATAATAACTACAATATCGCACAGGAACAAAAACATTCTTCTAACCACAAGTTTCTTATCAATAATCTTCTTAACCATAGTCACCCTCGCTTACAGTCTTTTCATATATCTACAAAAAGAACCCTATATCATGAGACTTTCTCCCATAAATAAAGGCTCTTTCCTCTTATCTTTGCTGCTCTTGATAGCAACTATTCAGCTTCTCATGATAAGCTGCCATTCTTTGTTTATAGTTATTCTTTAAAGTTCTGCGCTCTTCCTCATTCATATTAATATAGGTATCATATTCCACATCACATTTCTCTAAAGTATTACCACAATGGAAGCAAATAGCATCCGGTTTTCTGGATACCATTCTTAAGTTATAACAGTTTGGACATATGTATATGCGTAGCATGTTATCACTCCTCCTAATAATTGCTAGAACACATTATACTATGTTTAGTGTGGAATGTAAACCTTTTACGAACATTTTGTATTATTTTGTATGACCTGCTTATGAACTTTGAGGTCCATACTCCCGGAGCGAAAACCTTCTAAATCCAGCGTAATATAAAGAAATCCCAGCCTCTTCAATTCCTGAATTACAGCCTCTTGGTAGTCTAAAAATCTATTAAAATCCAACCGGTCAATTTCAATTCTTACGATATCCTGGTGTAATCGAAGGCGTACATTATAAAAACCAAGATTCCTTATATAGTGCTCACTTTGATCAAGCTTTGCCAATATTTCAAAGTCCAATTTAGTGCCATAAGGCAAACGGGTAGCCAAACAGGGAGCAGATGGCCTTCCTGAGGAGGAAATGCCCAGATCAGCAGCAAGGGAGCGAATCTGCAACTTGGTAATCTCCAATTCCAACAGGGGACTGCGTATCCCTAATTCCTCCAATGCCTTCATCCCGGGCCGGTAAGCATTCCGGTCGTCATAATTTGTTCCGTCAATCAAATATTGGTATCCTTCCTGATTTGCACAATTTATCAAGGTTCGAAACAAAAGGTTTTTGCATCGATAGCAACGGTCGATCGGGTTATGCATAATCTCCGGATCAGAGAACTCATCTACTTCTATGATTTTGTGCACAGCACCGAAGCTGGAAGCGATGGATTTCGCCACTTCCAAATCTCCATGAGGATGGAGCTTTGTTTCAAAAGTTACGGCCAAAACAGATTGCCCGAAACGATAACCGACATCGCAGGCTAGTTTCAGCAGGAGGCTGCTGTCTACGCCTCCTGAAAAGGCAATGCCGATTCCCTTACCGACATGCTGCTCCAAATAGGTTACCAGATTATGATAAATCTCTCTGTTTTCATCCTTTATTTGATATATATTCTTTCCATCAATAACATTATCTGTTTCTCGTATAGCTCCAATGTTCATCTTCTGTTCTTGGTCGTTAATCATGTTTTATATTCCTCATGGCAAGCCTCATATCCGACTGTTGGATAATGAAACTTACTTCGTTTATTTTTATTATCAGTAGCAGAAAAAATATAGAAAAATTTATTTTAATATTGGGATGCAATGGATTGTACCAGATGATACATAGTCATATAATCCAGGTTAGATCCTTCGCATAATTCTTTTACACTTTCATATTCCGGATAATAATAGCTTTGATCCCTGTGTTTGCAAACCTTTACCCTTGCCTCGCCGTATGGGGTAGCAATTACTCTCTGTTCTCTGGACAGGGTTGAGCGGACAGCTTGTGTTTTGCGAATGCCGATGGTTGTAGTATGACTGAAAATAATATCTTCCATCTGCTCAATTCTTTCTTCATCACATATCACACCCAGCATATAGGCAGGACGGTTTTTTTTCATATGGATCGGGGTATAATAGACATCCTTGGGTCCATTTTGAAACAGAAGCTCCATGGCACGGGAAAGGGCTTCA
>JAEZFH010000116.1 GCA_023437885.1 Bacillota bacterium
ATTACGGTGAAAGCCTATGCAAAAATAAATCTCGGACTGGATGTTCTCAGGAGAAGAGAGGATGGATATCATGATGTATGTATGATTATGCAATCCTTAAATCTCCACGATGTAATAACCATCCGAAAGGAAGATAAGGAGGGAATTACAATCCGGACCAATCTCTCCTATCTCCCGGACAATCAGGATAATCTGGTCTATAAGGCGGCTGCCCTTTTCCTGCAGACCCTTGGGATCAGGGACGGCCTATCCATCGAGCTGGAGAAGAAAATCCCTGTGGCTGCCGGCCTTGCCGGGGGAAGCTCTGATGCGGCGGCTACCCTGCTGGGATTGAACCGCCTCTACCAGAGCGGTATGTCCAAAGAAGAGCTAAAGCTGCTCGGTGTCCGGCTGGGAGCAGATGTACCCTATTGTATCCTGCTCGGCACGGCTCTTTCCGAGGGGATCGGGGAGGTACTGACCCCGCTTCCGCCCATGCCCTCCTGCTCCATTCTTTTAGTGAAGCCGGATATCAGTGTATCCACCAAATATGTCTATGAAAATCTGCGACTGAAGGAGGATAGCGTTCATCCGGATATCAAAGCCATGAAGGAAGCCCTGTCCCAAGGCGATATTCATGCCCTGGCAAAGACCATGGATAATATTCTGCAAAGCGTTACCTTGAAAGACCATCCCATTATCTCAGATATTAAGGATAAGATGAAGGAGCTGGGTGCCCTGACCGCATTAATGAGCGGCAGCGGCCCTACCGTATTCGGGATTTATCAGAACCGGGATTTCGCCAAAAAGGCTCTGAACTATTTTAGAAGACACCAGCATTACGGCAAGCAGGTCTTCCTTACTGCTCCTTACTGGCCGTAGCCGCCTGTGACTCTTACAACCATCTTACCCAAGAAAGGAACTGATCGCCAAGGCCTCCGTAAGCTCTGCGCAGTTCGGACATAACCTGCATACTTATGAAAGGAACTATCCTTATGACTAAAAAATACTTTAATAAAGGATACACATACCGCAACACGACTCTCTCCTGCTACCGGGGATACATCACACAGGCTATCATCAATAATCTGGCTCCTCTCCTGTTCATCATCTTTCAGACGGATTATCATATCTCCTATACAAAATTAGGACAGCTGGTTCTAATCAATTTTGGCACTCAGCTATTAACAGACCTCTGGGCTACCAGATATGCCGATCATTTCGGTTACCGGAGATGCATGGTCGCAGCCCATGCCCTTTGCTTTCTGGGACTGGCCAGTCTTGGCATTCTGCCCCTTCTGCTTCCGGCTCCCTATCTCGGACTCGTAATCTCCGTGATTATTTATGCCATCGGCGGAGGCCTCCTGGAGGTCATCGTCAGTCCCATCATTGAAGCACTTCCCAGCGAAAATAAAGAGGCATCCATGAGCCTGCTCCACTCCTTTTACTGTTGGGGCCAGATGCTGGTAGTGCTGCTAAGCACCCTCCTGCTCAGACTCCTCGGGCGTGAGCTCTGGTTCCTGCTGCCAGTACTGTGGGCTTTGTTCCCGCTCTATAATTTATTCCAGTTCCTTCATGTCCCTTTACTGCCTCTGGTTAAGGAAGGACAGACCATGAAGCTGAAGGAGCTATTCTCCTTTCCGGCCTTCTATCTTGCCCTTCTTCTTATGGTATGTGCAGGTGCCAGTGAACTTACCATGTCACAATGGTCTTCCCTCTTTGCTGAGAAAGGCCTGCAAATCCCGAAGCTCTACGGAGATCTGCTGGGTCCCGGGCTCTTCGCCCTGCTGATGGCTATCGGCCGGACCATTTACGGTTATCTCGGAGACCGGCTTCCGGTGAAGCTCTGCCTGCTCGGAAGCAGCCTTCTCTGTATCGTCACTTATATCGTCACCGTATTCAGCCCCTATCCGTTTCTATCCCTGTTTGCCTGCAGCTTGTGCGGACTTTCTGTCAGCTTGATGTGGCCGGGAACCTTCAGCCTCACCTCCGCCGCCTTTCCCAGAGGAGGAACTCTAATGTTCGGCATTCTGGCAATCTGCGGTGATCTGGGCTGTTCCTTCGGTCCCTGGATGGCTGGGAGGATTTCCGATTATGTGAAGCAGACGGGAGAGACTCTCTCCATATGGATGAACTCCGCTCTGGACTATGAGCAGATGGGCCTGCGCAGCGGACTGCTGGCCGCCTCTGTCTTTCCTGTCCTGATGGCCTTCAGCCTGCTGGTCTTTCGCAGACGAGGCACCGGCAAGCCTTCTGCGGGCTGATCCTTCTGTAATACCTGCATTCGGCTGTATTACCCGAGCGCTGCTTAAATAAACAGCCGGGAGCAACACTGCACCGGTCAGACAGTTCTTCCTGTCTGATCCGGAACAAGTGGTTGCTACCGGCTGTTTCATTTATCTATTTCGCCTCTGTCCCGTCGCGCCATGTCTCCAATTTCTTAATGGCTGCATCCATTGTTCTTCTGGATATCTCCGGAAGCTCGCCGCCCCAGGCCTTCGTAGCCTGGTCAAAGCCTTTCTTCACGGCATTGATTAACTCGTCTGCTTTGGACCGGTCACCTCCGGAAAGTGCCTTTGCAAATTCCAGCATACGGTCTGAGGTTTGCTCCACACCCCAATACCCATCCTCGGCAATATCTTTTTGCGCCTGCAATCTGGTCTCATCATCTACCTTCACCTTGCCTTCCCGGAGTGCTGCGTAGATATCCGTAGCATCGGTAAAGGTCTGTCCCTGCTTGAGCATGAGCTTCTCCACAAGGTCCCTTAGGCTCTGTGCCCTTCTTTCCGCCTCTGATTTCAGGCGATCGACCGTAACGGTATCTCTCGTGTAAATCTTATTGGGAGCCGTTGTCTGCTCACTTTTTTCATATACTGCCGCAGCACTGCTTTCCGATGCTTTGGCCTGCTCCGCCTGGGCTGCCTGATTCTGTGTTGTTTTTGCAGGTGCTTTGCTTTCGTAGGTTTGTGTCGTATTCGTAATTCCATTTACACTCATCTGTATCATCCTCCATGATATCGTCGGGGTCCATCTCCCCCGGTTACAGGTTTTTCTGCCAACCTAGTTCCTTTGAGCCGTCCATGGCTGCAATTGTGATATTTATCATATCCGTAATCATTATTTCGGTAGATTGGTTATAAAAGTTAATAGCGCTATCGACAAAATAGACCAGTCCGCGAAATTTTTGTTAAATATTTTGATAACTATTTACAAAATAATACATTTTCCTATTTACAAATAATGTATGTTGGTGTATTATGTATTTATATCATATTTTTTATATTATTTTACATATTAGTTCCACCTGTTGCAGCTTCAGCACCGGTTGCTGAACCGCACTAATGTTCCTTATCCCTATGCTTGCCAATTACCATAATATAGAATAGAGCATGCCGGTTAATGTAAATTATCCCCCGCACTAATAGTCATATTATTAGGAAACAACCTAACAGCATGTAGAAAATACCCCCACAGAAGCAGACAAAGCGCCTGCCTGATATGGGGGTATTTCTCTTATCGAAACCAAAACCATATTCCGTTACTCGGGATGAGCGGCCAAAAACTGTGCCTTCGATCGCTTATATTACACTATCCACCTTTTTCATAATAATCAGCTTATCGCCTTCCTTTACCAGGTTTTCCTCCAAATCATTTACCGCCATAATGTTATCCACGGTGGTATAGTATTTCTTGGCAATATTCCACAAGGTATCGTCCCTCTTCACCACATAGCCGATAATACCGGGCATCGCCTGCAGTTTATCCATATCCAGCGGATTTACAACCACATCGGTAATCACCGGTTCCGTGATGGTGTCAAATACAATCGTGTTGAGATTGATAACCGATTTGACTTCAATCTCCTCGCCATCCAACATCATAACACTAAGCTGGTCAATGCAGGGCTTAACCTCATAATTGCTGCCGGGCTTCATTCCCTTCAGCTCAATCACCTGGGAGAAGGGTATCATTCCCTTCAGGGAGTTCATCGGTCTGCGGTCATCCTCCGAGATATACAGAATACTTACCTCTATCACACCTTCCACGGTAAGCTCCGTGCTCTCCGCAAGAACGTCGTCGATTCTGATGTCTCCGTTGGCATGGCATATCTGCAGAATCCTCGGCTGGTCACCCGGTACCCGGACACGGTCAGCAATCCGGTATTTGCTATTGTTCTTGATTACCAGATTCTCATAATCTGCATTCCGGATGATCGGCGTAATCTCCTTCATCGGGCTGTAGATATCACATAATATTTCCGGCTCCACAGTCTCATAAACCTTGATACCCAGGTCCAGAATCACTTCCAGGTCAAGGATGCGCGATTCTCCGTCCGGGTCCGGCCTTACCTCCAGGCTCTTGCTTGCAATATTGAAGGTAATATCCTCAATCATTTCCTCCATGCAGCCGTTGCAATCGATGGTTCCGCTGAAAGGAACCTCCGTCTCATAATATTCTACGGGATTCTCTTCATCCTCGGTGGTATAGAGTATGAAGACCGGCAGCTCACCCTTGATGGTGAATTTATCATCCAGAAGCCTTACTTCCACATTACTCAGACCGACATCCGTAAATAATATGGAACCGATGTTTCCCTTATTGCCGGGGAGCATAATCTCATCCTTAACACGGAAGGTGTCCTTCTTATTAATGGCTACATTGGTAACCTCTATCTTCTTGTTTATGTACTGCACGTCCTCGGGACCTTCCTCCATAACAGCCGTCTCTTCATCATAAAGCTCTTCGACTGCCACATACAGGCGGACAACGGATCTGACACTCAGCTTCCGGGAATTGATCAGTCCCGTGGACAGATCCTCCAGCTCCCATTTTACAAGCGGCTCCTCATCGGAGCAGTTAACATCCATATTAATTACTTCATCAAAAGGAATCTGCCCGGAGATATTGTGAACCGGCCTTAAGTCCCCTTCACATAAATAAATAACATTAAATCCAAGTACTCCCTTCACCAGGAGCTTTCCGTTCATCGCTTT
>JAEZFH010000143.1 GCA_023437885.1 Bacillota bacterium
AAGGATTTATTTGCAGAAGCAGGTGTGGCAGAGCCTACGGCTGACTGGACCTGGGATGATTTAAAGGCGGCGTCGAAAACTATTTCTGAGAAGACCTCTGCAAAGGGCTTTTCCTTCCAGATGAAGCCCGATCCGTATGATTTCGAGATGTATCTGTGGAGCAACGGAGCCGCATATTGCGATAAGGACGGCAAGCTGGAAGGCAATTTGAATTCCGAGAAAGCACAGGAAGTATTCCAGATGTTCCAGGATATGGAGAAGGAAGGCTATGCGGTAGCTACGGAGAAGAGCGGTACAACCGAATTCCGTTCCGGTGCGGTAGCAATGTATATCTACGGTTCCTGGTCCATCGCTTCCCTTAAGGAAGACGGTTTGAACTACGGTGTTGCAACTATTCCTGCCTTTGCAGGTGCAGGCAAGGATTCTGTAAGTATCTTAAGCTCCTCCGGTATCTCTATGTCCAAGGACAGCAAGAACAAGGATGCAGCATGGGAATTCATCAAGTTCTGGACCAATGAAGATGCAAATAAAGAGCGTATCGGACTGGAATTGCCTGTATTAAACAGTGTGGTAGAGTCTGAAAAAATTATGGAACAGCCGGAATATGCACCATTTTATGTGATGCTGGAGCAGAGCAAGGGCAATACACCGGCAAGCTTTATTATCAAGGATTGGTCTAAGGTATCAGAAAACCTGTCCTTATCCTTTGAAGAAATGTTCAACCCCAGTGCATTGCAAAGCGTACCGGAGGTCTTGAACAATGCGGTACAGCAATAAAAAGCAATAAAAAGGGATAGCAATAACAAAGCAGAACGTGGCAACAAAGAAGATGTAAGTTATCTGGAGCCGGGTGCTCCGGATAACTTGTATCTTCCCTGATTAAATAACGAGTAGTTCAAAAGCATAATACTTGTTGTTCGGGAAATAAGAGAAACGTCTAGGCAGGAGAAAAATTATGAAGCGTAAAAAGTATATAAGGAATGCAACTCCGTATTTCTTCATTACTCCATGGATTATTGGTTTTTTGGTATTTACCATCGGTCCGCTCATCCTATCTCTGGGCATGAGCTTTTTTGACTGGCCGCTGACATCGGAGCCGGAATTTAGAGGTTTTGGGAACTACATAGAGATGTTTACAAAGGATGCTCAGTTCTGGAAATCTCTAACAATCAGTCTCAAATACGCAGCAATTTTTGTACCGTTAAACATGGGTATTGCATTATTCCTTGCGATGCTGATTACGCAGCCGGTAAAGGGTGTGAAGGTGTACCGTACCATTTTTTATATCCCGGCGGTCATCTCCGGCGTAGCGGTCTCAATTATCTGGGAGTGGATTCTGAACGGTGACTACGGTGCATTGAATTATTTATTATCCCTGCTGGGAATTGAAGGTCCCAGATGGCTGGTAGATCCCGCATGGGCTTTGTTTGCGGTAATCCTGGCCAGTGCCTTTGGTGTGGGAACAATGATGCTCATCTTCTATACCGACATTAAAAGCATACCAATCGATGTATTTGAAGCTGCTTCCATTGACGGGGCAAGCCCTGCCAGGCAGTTCTTCAGCATTACCCTGCCGATTATCACACCTACTATTCTATTTAATCTGATTACCTCGATTATCGGTTCGTTCCAGCAGGTTACCCTGGTAATGCTGCTGACGGGAGGAGGCCCGTTAAAATCCACCTATTTCTATGGACTATATACCTACAACAACGCCTTCAAGCATCATAAACTGGGCTATGCAAGTGCCAATGCCTGGGTGATGTTCATTATCATACTGATTTTAACCGCGCTGGTATTCAAATCTTCCTCTACTTGGGTATTCTATGAATCGGAAGCAAAAAAGGGAAATAAAAAGAGAAAGGGAGGTATGAAGTAATGAAGATGTCAAAAAGAACAAAAGTTATAATCTATATTTTGCTGACAGTGATTGCGGTCTACTTCCTGGCACCTTTTGTCTATATGTTTTTTACAACCTTTAAAACCGAAGGGGAGGCGATTGCCTATCCGCCGAAGCTTTTTCCGGCAAAATGGCTGTTCGGAAACTTTAAAAAAGCATGGGATTCCCAGCCCTTCGGCACATATTTATGGAATTCCGTTCTGGTTACCGTATTGACTACCGCAGGCCAGATCCTTTCCTGCTCCATGGTGGCCTTCGGCTTTGCCAGGTTTAATTTTAAGGGAAAAAATCTTCTGTTCATGGTCCTTCTTTCTACCATGATGATACCCTGGGACGTTACGATGATCCCACAGTATATGGAATTCAACCTGTTCGGATGGATCAATACGCTGAAGCCCCTGATTATACCGGCATGGTTCGGCTCGGCGTATTATATCTTCCTGATGAGGCAGTTCCTGCTGGGAGTACCGAAGGATTTCGAAGAGGCGGCGCGGATTGATGGAGCAAACTCCTTCCAGATCTATTGGAAGATATTCATGCCGATTTTAAAGCCCTCCCTGATCCTGGTCGGTGTTCTGAATATGATCTCGGTATGGAACGACTACCTTGGGCCATTGATTTTCCTGCAGGATAGAAGCAAATATACACTGGCGTTAGGGCTTGCCTCCTTTAAGGGAGTTCACAGCACACGAATCATTCCGATGCTTTGCATCACGGTCATAATGATTATTCCGCCAATTATAGCATTTATTGTTGCTCAAAAATATATCGTAGAAGGAACCAGTGGTTCCATTAAATAGGAAAAGCGGCCGGGTAACGTATTTCAGATGGATCTATGTTCTGTTTTCTGCCCGGCCCTATATTTATCCCGTTCCGGGCGGCGTTCCGGAGGGAATTGCCTTCGATGAAAGCAGAGGGGACTCCTCGCGCATACTTGAACTATGCATACTTGAATTACAGGCAAAGTTGTACCATAGATATATTTGTACCATAAGCATACTTGAACAATATTCAGATAGGAGAAATTAGCATGACAAGGAGAGCAATAAAGAGATGGGAAGACCATCTGCTTGGATCTATCGGCAGAAGGGAGGCCCGTACGGCATTTTACCAGGACTCAGCTTCCAGAATCAGTTTAAACGGAGAATGGAAATTCTTATACCTGGAGGCTCCGGAATTGTCTCCGGAAGGCTTTATGAACGGGGAAGCAACCGGGTGGGATACAATTGATGTTCCTTCCGTATGGCAATTAAGGGGATACGACCGGATGCACTATACCGATGTATTGTATTTGTTTCCCATCAATCCTCCCTTTGTGCCTACAGAGAATCCCACCGGAATTTATAAAAAGATGGTTTCTCTCACCAAGGAATGGCTGGAGAAGGATACCATTCTTAAATTCCACGGGGTAGACAGTGCATTCGACGTATGGGTAAACGGGACACATGCAGGATACAGCAAGATCAGCCGTCTTCCCAGTGAATTCGATATCACGGAATTGCTCCGGGAAGGTGAGAACGATATTACGGTGCGGGTTTACAAATGGTCCGACGGTACTTACCTGGAGGATCAGGATATGTGGTGGCTTTCAGGAATTTACCGTGATGTGGAATTGGTGAATGAGCCGAAGAACAGCATTATTGACTGTGCTGTAAACGGAGATCTGGATAACTCTTATCTAAATGGGATTTTAAAGGCAGAGATTACAACCAAACAGGAGTGCTGCGAGGGCACCTGGAAGCTGGAGCGGAACGGAAGAGAAGCGGCAGGCGGAGTATTTCAAACTGAAGCCGGTAAGGCCCGCCTGGAGGAGGTGCTTCCCGGCGCAGACCTCTGGACTGCGGAGACCCCGAATTTATATGAGCTTACCGTATCCACGGGCAGCCATGAGATAAAGGTTCGTGTGGGCTTTCGCAGGATCGAAATAATAGATCATAATTTCTGTGTAAATAACCAGGTTATTTTGTTAAACGGTGTAAACCATCATGATTATAATCCGAAAGAAGGACGCTGTGTTACATATGAGCAGTCAAGGGCAGATGTCCTGCTCATGAAACAGTGTAATATCAATGCGGTACGCTGCTCCCACTATCCGGCAAATGAGCATTTCTATGATTTGTGCGATGAATACGGGCTCTATGTAATTGACGAGGCGGATTTGGAATGCCATGGTTTTGAATGGGCGGAGCGATATGACTGGATTTCCGATGACCCGTCCTGGGAAAAGGCTTATGTGGACAGAAGCGTTCGTATGGTGAAAAGAGACCGCAATCATCCCTGCATTATTATGTGGTCCATGGGGAACGAATCCAGCTTCGGCTGTAATTTCAGAAGTGCAGCGAAGGCCATCAAAGAGCTGGACAGCACAAGGCTGCTCCACTATGAAGGAGATTATGAAGCAGAGGTTACGGATGTATATTCCACGATGTATACACGCCTGAAGAGATTAAAAGAGGTTGCCGAATCCGACTCCAAAGGGAAGAAGCCGCATGTGATGTGCGAATACGGGCATGCCATGGGAAATGGACCGGGAGGACTTAAGGCGTATCAGGATATGTACCGTAAATACAAGCGGCTCCAGGGTGGCTTTCTCTGGGAGTGGTATGACCATGGTATCTATACGGAGGAAGGCGGGGATGCTTATTACCGTTACGGCGGAAATTACGGGGATTTCCCCACCAACGGCAATTTCTGCATAGACGGTCTGCTGATGCCGGACAGAACCCCCTCTCCGGCGTTGCTGGAGTATAAGCAGGTTATTGCCCCGGTAGAGGTGGCAAGAACAGAAGGGACCCAAAGGGAGTTTCAGATAAAGAACTATCATGATTTTCTTACTCTGGAGAAGTTCTATATTAAGTGGGAAGTACAGGCAGAGGATCAGGTTCTTCAGGAAGGAAAACTCGACCATATGACAGCACTCCCCCATGAAACAGAGAAGGTAATGGTACCCTTCCTCCCTTTCCTGCCGGAAGCGAATACGGACTATTATCTGAATATTACGGTATGCCGGAAGGAAGCCACCAATTATGCAGGCACCGGCCATGAGATTTCAAGGGTGCAATTCCCTCTGGATATGTGCTATTATGTGCTGGAGGAGCGTCCTCAGGGAAGGGCTTTGAAGGTATCGGAAGCAGAAGGCATCTTAACCGTGGAGAATGAGGCCGTAACCGTGAACTTCCACAGGGTATTCGGCAAGCTGCTCGGAATATCGGTACAGGGCCGGGAATATTTAAGTGAAGGTCCCCAGATGACAGTATACCGGGCTACTATTGATAACGATATGTATAAAAAAGAGGATTGGATGAATAAATACTTTATTCAGAAATCCAGTGAACAGACAGAGTATTTCAGATATGAAGCTGCACACGATAAGGTGGTTGTTTCCATCGGCAAATACTTTGGCTGCTATAATCAGTCCTGGGGCTTTGAATGTGATTACGAATATACGGTATATTCCTGCGGGCAGGTTACTGTGAATTTACACGGAAGAGCTGTACAAAACGGAAAGCTGGAGCCTCCCTTCCTGCCCAGAATTGGTGTGATCATGAAAGGAAATAAAGAGCTTCAGCGTGCTGTGTGGTATGGACGCGGACCGGGAGAAAATTATGCGGACAGCAAGGAAGCGGGCCGGATGGGAGTTTATTTCAACTCGGTGGATGAGATGGGAACAAGCTATGTATTCCCCCAGGAAAACGGACACCGGGAGGATGTAAAATGGTTCGGTATCGGAGACGGGGATAAGACTCTGTTATGTAAGACAAAGGCTCCCCTGGGACTGAATCTTGCCAATTATACTGATGAAAGCCTGGAGGATGCAAAGCATCCGTTCCAGCTCCAAAGATCGGAGGAGGTAATCATCCACCTGGATTATGCCCAGTCCGGATTGGGAAGCAACAGCTGCGGAGAGGAACAGTTGGAGGAATTCAAGGTTAAGCTTGCAGACTTTGCGATGGCCTTTGAACTGCAGGTGGTACCTTTCGGCGAAGAATTGGCGGAAACGAGAAGGCGCTATCTTGACTAGGGAGCAGGAAGGCAAACAGCCTCTTCGCAGGAAGAGGCGGAAGCAAAGAAATAATGCTTAGGCCAGACTAGTGCTACTGTGTGCAAGTTTCACTTACTTCAGCACCTGCTATTTGCACTGAAGTTAAGCGAAACTTCCGCACGATAGCACTAGAGACAGGCAGCGGAAAAATGGAAGGAAGGTTATTCGTAGCAGGGAAGAATCAGAAGCGAAGAAACCTTCCTTCAATATAAGAAGATATAAGGAGCAGAAAAATGATTAGAGATCAGTTTTCAGAAAAAATAAATAAAATGCTCAGTCCGGATGACTGGGTGATTTTACAGCAGGAATATGAGCCGGAAGAAAATCTCAAATATGAGAGCTTGTTCAGCTTATCCAATGGCTATCTGGGAATCCGGGGAAGCTATGAGGAGGGTACAAAGATTTCGCTTCCGTATTTATACATTAACGGTGTATTCGATAAATCGGAAACTTTTATGCGTGAGCTTGCGGCCCTCCCCAACTGGCTAGGAATAAAGCTTTATGTGGAAAAAGAGCTGATTGGAATGGAAGACTGTGAGATCCTGGAGTTTTCCAGGGCTTTGGATATGAAGCATGCGCTGCTGGCCAAGCGTGTCCTGCTGCGGGATAAGCAGGGCAGAGAAACCCTGGTGGAAGGAATCCGCTATGTCAGCCGTGCCAGAGTGCACCGGATGGGAATCAAGCTATATGTAACTCCGGTGAATTACAGCGGAATCATTGAAGTGGAAAGCATTATTGACGGTTCCGTCATTAACTTCTATGATGCACCGCGCTTTAAGGTAAAGCATACCTATATGACAGCCAATGAAAAGCTGGATGGTGACGGAGCTTATATCGAGGTGGCAACCCGGGACAATCATCTGCATGTCGGAACCGGATGCCGCATCGAGGCTTATAGAAATAGCGGGACGGATAAAAAAGAAAGCATTTTAAAGAACAGAAGCTTTGGCGCATTTGGAGAGCAGGCGGTGGAGTTCGCCGATTTTGATGCCGCAAAAGGCGAGACAGTGGAAATTGTGAAGTATGTTTCCATGTTCACCGAACGGGAGGCGGCAAAATATGCGCTTCATACAAGGGTCAAGGAAGAGGTCGATGCTTTTATCCGTACCGGTTTTGAGGAAGAGCTGGCAGCGCATGAAGCGGTATATGCAGATATGTGGGAAAAGGCGGATATTCGCATTGAAGGCGATACCCAGCTTGACCGTGCCATACGTTTTAATCTCTTCCATCTGATGAGCACAGGCAATGAGCATGACGACCGGGTCAATGTGGGAGCAAAGCTCCTCTCGGGAGAAGAATACGGCGGACATGCCTTCTGGGATACCGAATTATTCATGCTTCCCTTCTTTGCCCATGTATTCCCCAAAACGGCCAGAAATCTGGAAACTTACCGGTACCGTCTTCTGGATGCGGCAAGAGCCAACGCCAGGAAGAACGGATACCAGGGGGCACAGTATCCATGGGAATCTGCGGATGACGGTACGGAGCAGTGTCCGGACTGGACCATTGAGCCGGATGGAAGCTGCTACCGCTGTTATGTAGCGGTATATGAGCATCACGTAACAGCAGCCGTTGCTTACGGTGTCTATGATTATGTGAAGATTACCGGGGATATGGAGTTCCTGCTGGATAAAGGCGCCGAGATTTTGACAGAGACTGCGAGATTCTGGGCAAGCCGCTGCGAATATGTAGCCGGGAAGGACCGCTATGAAATCAATCAGGTAACCGGTCCGGATGAATGGCATGAGCCGGTGAACAACAATCTGTATACGAATTATCTGGCGAAGTGGAATCTGCGCTATGTGCTCTCCCTGGTCGATACACTGGAGAAGGAACACGCCGAAGCATACCGGAAACTGGTAGAAAAGACTGGTCTGACCAGGGAAGAAATGCTACAATGGCAGGACGTTCAGGAGAAGATGTACCTTCCGAGAAAAGAAGGCACAAAGCTTCTGGAGCAGTTTGAAGGATATTTTGAGCTGGAGAATGTGATAATTGAGAAATATGATGAGAATGACTGGCCGATCCGCCCGGAGGCCCTGAAGAACAGAAGAGCAAGGGAGACGCAGATCATCAAGCAGGCCGATGTTGTTATGCTGCTTCATTTGATGGGAGAAGAGTTCGACGAAGAGACAACCAGATTGAATTATGCTTATTACGAAAAGCGAACTCTTCACGGTTCTTCCTTAAGCCCCAGTATTTATTCCGTTATGGGACTTAAGGTGGGCGACGGTTCCAAGGCGTACCGTTATCTACGCCGTGCGGCTTTTATTGATTTGCTCAACCTGCAGAAGAATACGAGAGAGGGCATTCATGCTGCCAATACCGGCGGTGTATGGCAGACGGTCGTGTTCGGATTTGCAGGAGTTTCGATCGGAGAGGACGGTATCCTGTCGGTTCGCCCCAATATGCCAAAGGAGTGGGAGAGCCTGGTCTTCCGCATTTATCACAGGAATTCCTGGCTGGAGATCCGGATTGGCGGGAATAACAGCGCTTCGGTAAAGGTATTGGAGGGCGATCATACAACGGTAAGAATTAACGGAGAGACAGCAGAAATATAAGAGGAGGACAGCTTCATGAAGAACAGGCTTGCAATCGGCGGTCTTATATTGGTTACCATTATATGGGGCGGCGGTTTTGTTGCGAGTGACATGGCCTTGGAGAGTATGCGTCCGTTTCAAATTATGGCAGTGCGGTTTTTGTTAGCAACTGTTTTGATGGGTTTGATCAGCATCAAATCCCTCAAGGGAATTACAAAAGCAGAGGTAAAGGCAGGGGGACTCATGGGAGTCGCCCTCTTTACCGGTTTTGCACTTCAGATTGTCGGGCTGCAATATACAACACCCTCCAAGAATGCGTTTTTAACCGCATTGAATGTGGTTATTGTGCCATTCATTGCATTTTTAATTTTGAAGAAGAAGGTCGGAATGAAAGGGGTGGTCGGTGCCCTGATGTCGGTGGCCGGAGTTGCCTTTCTGTCACTGGACCGCAATTTTTCCCTGGGTCTTGGAGATGGATTGACTCTGATCTGCGCGGTGGGCTTCGCCTTCCAGATATTTCTGACAAGCGAATTTGTTAAGAAATACCGTGCGACCGTATTGAATTTTATTCAGATGGCAACTGCGTTCCTATTATCGGT
>JAEZFH010000229.1 GCA_023437885.1 Bacillota bacterium
CTGCGTACCTATGAGATGTTCATTGGTGCTTTCGATCTGAGTGCGGCCTGGTCCAATGAGGGAGTCAAGGGCTGCCGCCGTTTTATGGATCGTGTATGGAAGCTGAAGGACATGGTTACCGGGGAAGAGGGTTACCGTGCCGGCCTGGAGACGAAGCTGCACCAGACCATCAAGAAGGTAGGGCAGGATTATGAGAGCATGAAGTATAATACGGCGATTGCTGCGATGATGTCCCTGGTGAATGAATTCTATAAGCAGGGATCCGTATCGAAAGAGGAATTCAAGACCTTGTTAATCCTTCTTAATCCGGTAGCGCCCCATATTACAGAGGAGCTGTGGCAAACCCTTGGCGAAAAGGGAAGAATCTATCAGCAGACCTGGCCGGTATATGATGAGCAGAAGACCATCGAGGATACGGTTGAGATTGCAGTCCAGATTAACGGAAAGGTAAAAGCTAACTTGAGCATTGCTTTGGATGAGAAGCAGGAAGAGGTTCAGCAAAAAGCAATGGATTTGCCTGCGATAAAAGCTTTGCTGGAGGGTAAGACAGTGGTAAAGGTTATCTATGTTCCCGGACGAATTCTTAATATTGTTGTAAAATAATAAAGTGCAATGAAAGTGTTCAAGTTTGGTTGCAGGTGTGAGTATAGAGAAAGATCATGAATGTATTGTTCATGATTTCAAAAACGCAGAGAACATGCATCAAGCTTGCTTTCAGGTGTATGAGTGTAAAGATAAATCATAAGTATGCTATTGTTTATGATATAACCGAAAATCATGGATATGGCATAATAAAAACTCCAATTGTATGATCAAGCTTGGCTTGAAACTTACGATTGGAGTTTTTATACGGATTACTTTATTTTCAGGTTGAAAGAATGATATGAAAGGAAGGGGGAACAGCAGCCGAAACGGATGCGGGAAGCAGTGGTCAGCACTGCTTTGCCACGACTTCATTGATTAATTTGCCGTCCGCTTTTCCTTTCAGCTCAGTCATGACACCCTTCATGATCATGCCTTTATTCTTGGTAGCCAATAAATCAGCATAGTTCTCTGTGATAAATGCTTTGATTTCTTCTTCTGTCATCATTGAAGGAGCATACTCCTGAATGATATCATAGGTTGCCTGATAGCCGGCCTTCAAATCGGCCCTTTCTGCGGGGCAGGTCTCCAATTGCTCCTTCACAAGCTTCATTTCCTTAAGGATGGCACGGTCAACCAATTCTTCCTGGATGTTCTCCCGGCAGCCCTCATCAATTGCGATCTTTTTCACTGCCGATATTAAAGAGGACAGGGTGTCTTTGCGAACCTTATCATGCGCCTTCATTGCTGCAATCATATCCTTTTGTAATTGTTCCATCTGCATAAGCCTAACCTCCTATTCTTAGCCATTCCTATACGTTGTTAACGACGGATACCATGCCTGCAAGCGGTCATGGTATGTGGTACTCCGCACCAGGATGCGCACTCCCTTTGGTCGGCGCGGGTATCCCTTGCAAGTAAAGGATACCCTGGCAGGCTTCTCTGTTCCTAAACAGTATATTGCATCCGGTTAAGATATTCAAGTGAAATTATTGTGAGGAGGCTGTTGTCCGATCTTTCTGTTACAGTTCAGACTGCGTCTGGGTGGTGGGCATACGTTGCTAGCAATGTATCCTTATTTGGCGGCATCCCGGAGCAGATGATGGAGGATTACAATGACAAATGCGGCAATCAGGGAATTCAGGAAGCCGTTCATGCGGATGCCGCTTACCAGGGCATCCGCCAGCATAATGGTCCAGGCATTGACAATAAGGCTGAAGAGGCCGAAGGTAATGAGGTTAAATGGCAGAGTTAATAAAAGCAGGATCGGCTTGATCAGCAGGTTGACGAGGAACAGAACGAAGCCCATAATCAACAGAGAAGGAATGCTGTCTATGGAAATCGAAGGGATTACCTTGGACAGCAGGAAGATGGCTGCCACGGTGGATACATATTTTAAAAGCAGTTTTGACATGGATACCTCCAAAGAATTCATCGTATTTTGATTGCTACGGTAACATTTTTGACATTCACTTCAACTAGATCGTAGGGCTCCTGGTCTGTGACAGTTCGAAGCAGCATATCTGTGGACTCAATTAAATCCTTCGCAGCCCTGACCGGCAGCATACCGGGTAATTGGGAAGGGGGATTCTTCGGAATAAATAAGCATGCCAGTGCCAAGAGGTCTGCCAGGCACTCCAATAGTTCCTCAAATACAGAAAGGCTGACCGGAAGATTAAGGTAGAAGTACCTTGCCCCGGTAATATGGACCTTGACCCATATGATTCGAAATCCCCTATTCCACATAGATTTTTACCTTTACCATGGCATGCTGCTCTTCGGACCAGGCTTCTACATCAACGATATTCGGGTCGTCCAAAGTACCGTTAATAATTTCGTCAATAATTTGAGCAAAATTAATGCTGGTAATATCGATTCCCTTACTCTCCATCTCCTGTCTGGCGTCGGCCGGAATAACAGCGGTCATCTTGGTGGCTATTTCACCAATGGTTGTTAATAAACGCAGGGGAACATTCACGTTCACATTGACTGTGCTGTTGTCGGAGGATACTCTGACCTTCAGAAATTTATACTTTCCGGTATGATTGATAGTCCGGGGCAGTTCGGGAGAATTCTGGCGGTGGTCCTCCCCGTTAGTCAGCTTCAAGGCATCCAGCAGCTCCATTCCTTCGGCTGCAGTAATCTGTCATTTTTCAATCATCTCTAAAATTTTTAATTGCTCACTCATATTTCTACCTCCACACTTATTTTAATATTATTCATCCATAATTATAGATTTTTAATCCGGTCCGTCGCTTCCTTGGCAGTGATCTCACCTCTGGATAGCTGCTCAAGAATCTCATTCTTTGAGGCTTCTTTGGTTTCCCGGTCTCTTACCTCTTCCTTGGAAGGAACCTCATACCCCAGACTGCGGATAACGGAGTCAAGCTTTCCGCGAACGGTAGGATAGGAGATACCCAATTCTTTCTCCACATCTTTTATATTGCCCCGGCATTTGATGAAGATCTTGACAAAATCCAAATCCTCCTCCGGCAGCCTGCAAAATTCACAGGGGTGGAAATCTCCTTCGATGGTGGTCATACATTTTGGGCAGCCCAGTTTTGTGATCGAAAGCTTCTCTCCGCATACAGGACATTTGCCCGGTGCCTTATATTTCATTGGTCTCACCTTCCTGATATAATTTATGCCATTAATATACACCTGTCAATAGTCGTTGTCAATATGATAATTAATAATATTAATATATAGATTGAAATAATTAAGAATTAATTTAATTATATTAATACTATATACAAATTTAAATAAAATTAGAGCTAGTATGGAAAATAGTATAGGGCGGAGTTACAAGATTAATATACTGAGGGAATGGGCAGTGTCTATAAGGCAGCAACTACCGAACATGAAAATAACGGTGATAGACAGCCGACAGACGTCCTGATATCTTGTGGACAGCATGGAGAAGTTGCGCACTGTGATTTTATCTGCCGCCCTGCCCTCATACATTTTCACAAACAGGGTGTCAAGTTCCCGCTGCCGTTTCTCCACTTTTTTCAGTTCGGACATTGAGTTTTTCTTTGCGAAAGCCCGTTCTCTGTCCCCGATTTTCAGGAGCCGTTGCAACAGCTTTTCCTAGTCC
>JAEZFH010000233.1 GCA_023437885.1 Bacillota bacterium
AGAAGCAGAAGATATACATGAAGTTTGTAGATGAAGCTACCGGGGTAAGCGGCGGTGCCATTACAGCAGGGATAGAATTTAAAAGCAGTGATACTACGGTGGTTGATGTGGATCCGGCATCGGGTGAGCTTACGGCAAAGGGAGGAGGCAGTGCAGATATAACAGTCAGCAGCACCACCTTTTCCGGCACGGACAAGCCAATGACAGCGACGATTAGGGTGGTTGTGGTGCCGACCTTTAATGTATCCTTGAGTGAAACTGTCACAGCGGAATCCTGGTATAAAAAGGGAGAGGGAACCCCGGTCATGGATTTTCCTTCGAATTTTATAGTAAAGTCCAACGCGAGGTATGCTGATAAATTAAAGTGGGAAGTATATGATTGCAGCGGAGGGACTCCCAAAAAGCTGGCCGCAGATTCTGCAAAGCTTAGTTATACAGTCAGCGATATGAGCGGACATGTAGAGTTCCATAACGTGAAGGCCGGAACCTACGAGATATGGGCCTTTGCCGGCAAGGATTATAAAGAGGGACATAATATCAAGTATGCCTACATGAAGATCGTTGTTCCGATCAGAATGGATGATAACAGCCTTGTGATGCAAGTGAAGGATACCTACGATATTTTTAAAAACTCCAATATACCGGGTGCCAAGGCATTTACCTACAGTTCCAGTGATCCCAATGTCGTAAGTGTTACGGAATTGGGTGTATTAAAGGCAAGAATAAAAGGAACTGCCGAAATCACATGTACTCTGGATCCGAGCTGGAAGCTTTATACAGAAACGGTACAGGAGAAATTTACAATTACAGTGAGGGTCATTGACGGAATAGCACTTAATATCACCAACGCTAAAATATATGTGGGTGGTACTCTGCAACTGCTTGCCGATGTCACCGATAAGACACAGGCAACCTGGTCCTCTAATAATGAGAAGGTCGCCACGGTTAAGGACGGGCTTGTTACCGGAAAGACTGAAGGAGATGCAGAAATTACAGCCAGTGTTACCATTGACGGAGTAGTCAAGACGGCAGTCTGCCGGATCAAGGTGGAAAAGACGGTAACCAAGATTGTTCTGGAGCCGGCGGTGAAAACCCTGGGGATCGGTGACTATTTTACGTTAGCAGCCAAAATGACACCCGAAGATCTGACAGTAAGTTTGATATGGAGATCCTCGAATGAAAACGTGGTTAAGATCGTGGAGACCGGAGACAAAACGGCTACGGTTCAGGGTGTAGCCGGCGGAGTCGCGGTAATCTCTGCAATTAATGAGGATAATGTAGTTGTGGGCTACTGCCATGTGACTGTCCGGCAGCCGGTCGAAAGCATTGAGTTATCCGAATATAGTATTACTGCAAATTTGAATGGGAGACTAATCCAGCTCAATGCCATAGTACGCCCTGATAATGCGGTGAATAAGAAAGTACTCTGGAGTTCCACCGACACCAGCAAGGCTACCGTGGATAAGAACGGTCTCGTAAAAGTTATTAAACCGGGAACGGTATCCATTATCGCCACCTCGGAGGATAATCCGAAGGTCACTGCGATATGCAATATTAATGTTCTAATCCCGGTCAATTCTATATCGCTGGATCATGCGGAGAAGATAATGAATGTCGGGGATACCGTACGGCTGTCCTATACCATGAGTCCTGCGGATGCCAGTGCTAACGGTGTTATCTGGACCTCAACGAATCCGAAGGTTGCTTCTATCAACGGAACAGGCCTGGTCAGTGCAAAGAGCCCCGGAACAGCGGTTATCATATTGAAGTCACTGGATGGAGGATATACCTCCTACTGTAATATCATAGTAAAGCGAAATGCCGCAGGAATCAAATTGGATGCGTCGGCGTTGAATCTGAAGGCGGGGGAAGTTTATGCATTAAAGGCGGCTTTGACACCTGCCGACAGTACAGATGCGAAGATTACCTGGGAAACCAGCGATGCCAAGGTCGCGACCGTTGATGCAAACGGCAAGGTTACGGCGAAAGCAACAGGTTCTGCAATTATCATGGCAAAGCTGGCTACGGGTGCCACCGCATACTGTAAGGTGAATGTAACCACGCCGGTAAGCGGATTATTGATTAATTTTACAGAGAAAACAATCTATATCAAAGAAAAATTCAAGCTGAAGGTATCAGTTACACCCAGCAATGCCACGGAACTGGATGTGACCTGGGTCAGCTCGAATACCAAAATTGCCACGGTGGATGAGAACGGTGAAGTGACGGGAGTTGCCGGAGGTACTGCAATCATCACCTGTAAAACCAAGGATGGCGGTTATTCTGCCAACTGTGTGCTGACAGTACTGGAAGGAGTTACAAATATCAGCTTAAATTATCAGACTTACTACCTTGGAGTGGATAAGTCCGTGACGCTGGTTGCTACCGTATCCTCCCCGTCCGCAACAAATCAGGAGATACGCTGGTCCACCAGTGATTCCGATATCGCAACGGTTAATCAGAAGGGTAAAGTAACAGGCAAAAAGAAGGGAAATGTTACAATTACCGCCACTGCCATGGATGGCAGTGATGCGGAGGCCACCTGCGAGATACAGGTGGTGAAACCGGTAGAAAGCGTTTCATTGAACAGTGCGAGCATTTCCTTGCTGGTAGGTCAGACCAGGAAGCTGAAAGTGACAGTAGAGCCTGCAAGCGCGACACTTAAGGGTATAAAATGGACCTCCAGTGATCCCAGTGTAGCGATTGTTGATGAGGACGGCGAGGTAATTGCTGTCAAGGCAGGAAGTGCGACAATTACCGCAGAGGCTCTGGACAACAGCGGGAAAAAGGCATTAAGCTATGTGAGTGTATATGATCGTGTTGCTTCTACAGGAATAACCTTGCAGGATAAGCAGGTTGTTATGCTTCCGGGAGAGGAAAAAATAGTCAGGGGCGTTACCATACCCGCCAATTCTACGGATAAACTCACCTGGAGCACCGATAATACGGCTGTAGCCAAGGTGGACAAGAATACGGGTAGAATTACAGCAAGAGCGAAAGGTGTTGCTTATATTACCGCGATGACTGACTCGGGAAAAACCGCACAGGTAGAAGTGATTGTGATCGGCCTGAATATAACGAGCCTTACGCTGGAGCAGTATACGAAGTATGAGTATCCTCTCCAAGTAGAGGGTACAACTTCGACTGTAAGCTGGAGTATTGATAATCCCCGGGTAGCGGTAGTAACCAATGGATCGGTCAGCGCCAGAGGATTGGGGAAGGCAACCATAACTGCAACAGTAAATGGACGAAAGTTGACTTGCAAGCTGACCGTAGTCAAAATTAAATAATTCTGTACCAACAAAATATTGGATTCTAAAGAGCATTATTCAGAACAAGTTTAAGTGATTTTTTCTTTGATAACCTTAACTGAAAAGGTATAAAGTGCAACTGGTTCATGAAGTAGATCCCGGGGAAAAGCCGGAGGATAACTTCATGAACCGGTTTTAATTTCCGCAGAGTATTAAAGATTTGTTGATATTGGACAGACCATCAAGGTTTGATTGGTAATTCCTAACAGGATTTAAAGTAGTCGTTGCGAATAAAAAATCCTTGTGTTACAATACTTTCAGAACATATGTTTTAACGATGGAATGTGTATCCGGCATAGCACATTGTTTTTGACGGTACCATCACTTCAGACAAATGCATGATAATTTGCAGGGAAAAGAGGGATACTATTTGTTAATCAGCTTGCATGTGAAGAATTTTGCAATTATTAATGAGGTTGAAGTCAATTTTAAGGATCGCCTCAATATTATGACAGGTGAAACAGGTGCCGGAAAGTCAATTATCATCGGTTCGGTTAACGCCGCCCTTGGAGCAAAGATAGGGAAGGATATTGTGAGAAGCGGGGCAGAATATGCACTGGTTGAACTTGTTTTTGAATCCAGGGATGAAGCGGTCTTTGATGCAATGCGTGAGCTTGATATCCCCATTGAAGGCGACCAGATCATCATATCCCGTAAGATCATGTCAGGGAGAAGCATCTGCCGGATTAACGGTGAGAATGTAACAGCCTCTGCCCTGGCGGCTATTGCAGGAATGCTGATTGATATTCATGGACAGCACGAGCATCAATCCCTGCTGAACAAAGCAAAGCATCTGGAGATCGTGGACCGTTTTGCAAAGGATGAGATCGGAACGCTTAAGACCGCGCTGGAACAGACCTATAAGGAATATATGCGATTAAAGCAGGAGCATGAGAACTCCGGAATCGACGAAGAGAAAAGACTAAGAGAAATTGCTTTTTTAGAATATGAGATGAATGAAATTAAAAGTGCAGCACTGGTTCCCGGAGAGGATGAGGGGCTTGCGATCCGGTATAAGAAGCTGTCCAATGCCAATATCATTTCGGAAGGGCTCCAGAATACATACCGTTATACCGGTTATGATTCTGCTGCGGCAGGAGATGCCATAGGACGCGCGCTTCGCCAATTGATGAAGCTGGCTGAATATGATGAAGGGATTAATGGATTTTTGAATCAGGTGTCGGATATTGACGGTTTACTGAATGATTTGAACCGGGATCTTTCTCAGTATATCTCCGATATGGAGAATCCGGAGGAGGAACTGATGGAGGTCACAAAGAGACTTGATTTAATCAATCACCTGAAATCAAAGTATGGTAATTCCACAGAGCTGATCCTGAATTATTACAGGGATTGTGAGGAGAAGCTGTCTAAGTATCGGGATTATGATGAATATATGGATAAGCTGGGGAAGGAACTTGCCTTGGCAGAGGACAGGCTGAAGCTTCTGTGCGGCCAATTATCCGAGATACGCAAGAGCAAAGCCAAGGAATTAACCAAACGGATTCGGGACGCTTTAATTGCCTTGAACTTCCTTGAGGTCAAGTTCGATATGATCTTTGAGCAGACCCAGCATTACTGCGCCAACGGCTATGATGAAGGTGAATTCATTCTGTCCACTAATCCGGGAGAAGCCTTGAAGCCGTTGTCAAAAGTTGCATCCGGAGGAGAGCTTTCCCGTATAATGCTGGGAATAAAATCGGTGCTGGCTGAAAAGGATGAGATTGAAACTTTGATTTTTGATGAAATTGATGTCGGAATCAGCGGACGAACTGCTCAAAAGGTATCGGAACAGCTTTCCATGATTGCCAGACATCATCAGATCATCTGCATAACCCATCTTGCACAGATTGCAGCTATGGCGGATGCTCACTATGTTATTGAGAAGCAGACGGATGGAATATCAACCCAGACCACGATTCGCAAGCTTGACGAGAGTGAAACAATTGATGAATTATCCCGCATTCTCGGCGGTGCGGAGATCACAGATCGTGTACGTGAGAATGCAAAAGAGATGAAGGAACTGGCATCAGCTACTAAAAAATACATCCTTTAAAAAACTAAAAAAGAGAGAATACTTACAGTGAGGATATACAATACTATGTATATCCTTTTTTGATTCTAATAATGAGAAGTATGCGCAATTTGGGGAAATCCATGGTTACAGTTCAGCGCTGCAGGAACGGAGATTGTTATTCTTCTACGGAAACTGCTTGGAATAAAGTGAAAATCTAGATAAAAGGTATGAGGTGAAAGGATGAGGAGCAGGAGAAGATACCGGAAGTTTTTAATCTGTATTTTTCTATTAAATATTTTTCTATTGGCTTTTTTCATATATCATACGATTGATAAAAGAATACCGGATGAGATAAAGATGCTGGTTGGAACAGAGGAGAGCTTTGACTTTGGCATGCCTCTGGAAGGAAATATAACCACGAAGGATATCGGCGTAATCCAGGTGAATGATCTGAGTGTTCCGTCGGATCAGATTCGGGTTGATTTAAAGCAGCCCTTTACGCTGCAATCAACTCAGACAGGCACTTATAATATGGACTTGAAGCTGTTTGGCTTATTTAGCTTCAAACGCGTCTCCCTGGATGTGATTGACACGATGGAGCTTATTCCCTGCGGCAATCCCATCGGAATTTATGTGGAGACCAATGGGATTCTGGTTCTTGGCAGCGGTAGGATTACCGGAGTGGACGGCTTGAATTACGAACCTACCAGAGACAAGTTAAAATCCGGAGATTATATATTAGCCATCAACGGAGTGGAGGTGAACCGGAAGAATGACTTCGTAGACCTGATCCAGGAATGTAACGGAGAGGATATAACCTTGTTGGTCCACAGAAACAATGAGGAGATTACGGTGCGCATTACGCCGGTAAAAACAGCAAGCGGCAGCTATAAAATCGGAGCGTGGATCAGAGATAATACCCAGGGAATCGGAACACTGACCTTTATTGCACCGGATGGGCAGTTTGGGGCATTGGGGCATGGAATCACAGATATCGACACAGGTTTGCTGATGGATGTAAAGATGGGTTCCATCTATACAGCCGAGATCATGTCCATCGTTAAGGGTAAGGAAGGAGAGCCGGGAGAGCTGATTGGAATGATTCGGAAAAGCGACAAATATAGAATCGGAAATATAACAAATAACACCTATCAGGGAATCTTCGGAAAGATCGGCCTCGGATATCATTATGACAGCAATACAAGTATGGAGCCTCTGCAGATCGGATTGAAGCAGGAGGTCAGGAAGGGTAAGGCCTATATTCGCTGTACCATAGATGAAACCGTCTCAGACTATGAGATTCAAATTGAAAGTGTGGATATCAGCAACAGCAATCACAGTAAGGGAATCGTAATCAGGATAACGGATAAAAAGCTGCTGGAGCTGACCGGCGGCATTGTCCAGGGAATGAGCGGCAGCCCGATTATCCAAAATAATAAGATAATTGGTGCGGTTACGCATGTATTTATACAGGATTCAACGA
>JAEZFH010000241.1 GCA_023437885.1 Bacillota bacterium
GAGGATTATTTCTGCGGCTCCTATAATTTTGAAAACAGGGAAACAAGACAGTACCAGGAATTTTGCACCCCTTATGCAGGGCTTCATCAGGTAATTCGTCCGGACGGAGTCTATCAGTCGCAGACAAGATTCGGAATGTATCGCTGGCATATTACTGACCCGGTTCGATTTGAAAAGAACATCAAAGTTACTATTCAGGCCTTGGGATGGCGTTCCAAGGGGCGATATCTGCCGCTGCAGGATGATATTTCCTCGGTAGCCTTTTGGTATCAGACATTACCGACGGAAAGCTTTCATGAGCTGCCGGAGAAAGATTACCTTGAGGTGATTTAATAATAATAACAACCAGAGCTATCTGCTAAAAACAGGAGAGTGACATAACGTGATTCCGTCATGTTTTGTCACCCTCTTTTTTTATTTATAAGAGCCTTGATATTTGGATATGGATAATTCGAATATTTCCGATAAGACTGTGGAACAAAAAATCCTGTTGAAATTTAATAGTATTGTCTGCGGTAATATGTTAGAATCTATCATGGAAGCAGGATGAATAAGATTGCGGCTGGAGGTGGATAAAGATTATTCGATTGTATACGGAGTTATTCTATGGTAAGATATTCAGCAATAGTCATGACAAGGTGGAGTAGTTTTTAATGATGGAGTTTGTTTACGGTCTAACTTTCAATAGAGACAAGACTTTTAAGAAGAAAGTGATAAACCTTAGATTTTCTACAGAATATAAAAAGGGATGAAGTGTGTTTATGAAATCTAAAATGATAGGAGTTCTTCTTGTAATGCTTTTAAGTGTGTTAACAACTGCATGTTCAGGTAACGGAAGTAGTTCCGGAGTTGCTGACAATCAGGAGGCGAATAAGATTACGGTTACAGCTTCTACGACGCCGATACCGGCGGTAAGTCCGATTATAACTACAAGTGAAACGCATCTGGCGATGGATGCATATAAAAGAGTATTACAAAATGAAGATAATTTTTTAAGTACGGATGGTAAAAAGATTTTATTAAATGATTATTTGAAAGAATATTTAACAGGCAAGCAATTAGAAATGACTCATTTTACTATCATTGATCTGGATGGTGACAATATACCGGAAGTTGTTCTGGAGTTATCAGTGGATGGCAATCCACAGTTTTATGAAATATTGCATTACAACAAGGAGCAGGTTTATGGGTATGATTTTGTATATAGAGGATTAGAACGGCTTAAAGCGGATGGAACCTTTTGGGCTTCAAGCGGTGCGGCAGATAATGAATGTGATAAGTTGAAATTTAATGACGGTGCATATGAAATTATCACTTTAGCTCATAGCGAGTCAAAACAAGATGATAACGGGATGACTGTCTCGTATTATATTGATAATCAATCGGTTACTGATGAAGCATTTAATTCCTTTACTCAGAATCAAGATGCGAAAGATGATGTTGTATGGAATGAAGTATCTGAAAGCAATATTGAAAAAGAGTTATCCATAAGCGAATGATACACTTCCCCATTTTTGATGTTCAGAAAACGGGTCAAAATGACTTCTCTATGCTTTTTTATCAGTTATTATCAAGATCATACAAAATACAAATTATTGATATAATAGGAGGAAAAAATTATGGGATTTTCACCCTTTGATGGCTTCGGGAACATTATGTTCACTATCGTGCCTGTGATCGTTATGCTAGGATTTATCTTTGTATTTGGGATGATTATTATACGCTCGATACAGGGTGTGAAACAATGGAAAAGAAATAATGAATCCCCGGTTCTTACGGTTGATGCATCATTAGTAACAAAACGAACCGATGTGCATCACTATTCGCACAATACGGGAACAGATAATATGCAGCATATGTCATCTTCGACTACATATTATGCTACCTTTGAAGTGACCAGCGGAGATCGTCTGGAATTTGTAGTCCGGGATACTGAGTACGGAATGCTTGTGGAAAATGATAGAGGGAAGCTCACCTTTCAAGGGACACGTTATTTGGGATTTGAGCGCTTTAGAAGTTAAGATGTCAGGAATACCGCAAAACCTTGCATTTATTGGAGTATATGATATAATGAAAAAAGCAAAATAGAAAGGAACAACAATTCTGTGAAACCTACAACCAAGATTATAGCAGTGAAACTTATCTCCGCGCAAAGACCACAATTGAAAAAAGTCGGCTATGCTTTGCTCGGAGGTTTCATTTCTTAAAATAGTTGATGCCAAGTTTTATTCGATCATTCTCTTGATATTCTTCATGAGGATTATTTTGAGTACCACGTTTTGGCATCCTAGTTTAAGAAGTAGTGATCAGGATTGATTCATTGATACATGACTGCAGCAGCATTGGCCTGTCTGCAGTTTTTTATTCGAAAGCGTCAGTAAAGCTGAAAGTTTTTCGAATAAAACTTATGATCCCAAAAAACTGCCGGACAGGTTTGCAGCTGCTGACCTGATCCGGCAGTTTTTTGACCTACGACAAGCGGCTTGCCGCGTGCCGTAGTTTGTGCTTTAATAGCCGAATATGCAGAAGAAAGAGATACTTGAGAACAGTAACATTGAGGTTGCAGCTGAACTTAGAAGATAAAGTCACTTGCGTAATTATGTGCCCCCAGGTTAGAAATAGAGCATTTACCTATTAAATTAGGAGATGATAGAGAAAGGAAAGATGATATCTATGATTTATCAAATCAATAACGGACTAGTGAAATTTGCAGCGGATACCATAC
>JAEZFH010000394.1 GCA_023437885.1 Bacillota bacterium
GGGATATTATGAAGTGTAATCGCTAATACCAACAGTATACTCCTCTTTAAACCGGTCTTTACACCTTCCGGCTCCTCCTGGGGACCAATATGAAGGTGGGGTAAAAACACGTCAACCAGCCAGAGAAAAGCTCCTCCTGCCAAAAATCCTATCACAGCCGGAACCCAGGCAATCATTCCCGCCTCTTCCGCCATGGTGATTGCAGGTGCCAAAAGAGACCAAAAGCTGGCAGCAATCATAACACCGGCGGCAAACCCAAGCATGCCGTTTAATACTTTTTTATTAATACTCTTAAATATAAATACAGTAGCTGCTCCCAGGGCTGTAACAAACCATGTAAACAGGGTTGCCATCAAGGCCTGCAGCACCGGGTCCAAATTTGTAAACCAATTCATGTACATATCCTCCTTTTGTATAAGTGAAATTATTAATAGGTTTTCGTTTTAGATAATATAATATATTCCTGTATTGCAGTATGATTCCTTTGCAAAACTCAATTTATCAAATAAATTAGCAGCCCATCCATTCTCTATCACGCTAATAATAAAATAAACCATATGATACCATATTGTATATTATAATATAATTCAAAGCCACCATCTTTGTCTAGTACCAAATCAACTTTTATCCCCTTTATCTTTCCCTGTTCCCGGTTCACTGCCTGGAGGCAGCATGGCAAAAAGCCCAATAAAAAGAAAGCCTGCTGCTTCCTGACCGGATGCAACAGGCTCCCAATATGTATCATGAATTCGCAGCTCCTACATAAATATTAATTAATATAACTCACTGCCTTATATGGTGTTCTATAATTATAACTGGTAATCCGGATACCCTCTCCGGAGCTTTTCGCCCCAATGACTCTCCCATTACCGATATACAATGCAACATGGTTGATGCTTCCGTTCCTCCGATAGAAGATTAAATCTCCCGGACGTATGTCATCCAGATCGACTCTTCTCCCGCTGGCTGCCTGTTCTCTTGAGGTTCTTGGTATATAGATACCGAAGTCCTCAAGTACGGACTGAGTGAAGCCGGAGCAGTCCGCTCCTCTGGTTAAACTGGTTCCGCCCCAGACATATGGGTTTCCTTCAAACTTGAGGGCATAATTAACAATTTGCTGCCGGATGGAAGAAGTGCTTCCTGAATTGCTGCTGGAACTGCTGCCAGAATTACTGCCGGAACTGCTGCCCGAGTTTGTTTGCTCCGATGAGGTGCTGCTTGCCGTCTTTGATGAAGAACCTGACCGATCTGAGCTTCCGGATGAATCCTGACTGCTCGTGGTCTGAAGGCTGTAAGTCTGTTGCTTGGCTAACTCAGCCTGCTCCTCCTCGATTGAGATTGCCTCCTCATATACCTTGGATAATTCAACATAGTCCTTGGAGACATAACCGGCCGTTGATTCATCAACTTTGACCTTGACCCATTCCTTCTTCTCCTTGGTAACCTTGTATTCCTCTCCAACAGGGACCAGAGTAAGTGTTGTTGAATTGGTATTCGCCTTTTCTCTTACTCGCAGAGTAGTAGCTGTCACGGTAGCGATTGTCTCGCCCACCTTCTCAGAGTATTCCTCTGCCTTCTTACCGGTAATCAGATAATCCCCCTTAATATAACCTGTGACGCTGCCTGATTTAATCTGATACCAGCCGTCTTCTTCTCCAAGAATTGTTGCCGCGCTGTCCTTATATAGCTTGCCCAGTATCTTGCTCTCCTCATTTGCCTCGCTTCTTATATTAACATAGTTATTCACATCTGCAAAAGCAAGCTTTGTAACCTGCTCCTCTGCCTTCGCCGACATCAAGGCTGACATTGCCAAACTATAATTAGTCGATCCTATATAATAATCCGACAGCAATAAATCTATCCCGGCAACCGGTGTCTCCGATGCTTTCGCTACTCCAGTCTGTCCTGCAAAGGTTAGGGTTCCCACCAACATACACGCTGCAATCTTACGTACTGATACCATAGTTCCTCCTTATGTAAATCAAATGTTACAAAGTTGTTAAATATGTTACGTGTTTATTATATAACATATTCTCGAGGAATGCATGTGGTATCTGCTGGAAATTCTGTCTGTTACTTGTATATAGGCATTCCGTGCTGACTCCAATTATTCAATTATACTCTACTCTTATAGAATAATCATTCTCAAATTATTTCCATTCTTTGATTTCATGAAGCCTGGCTGTTTTACGGCTTCTTCCTATATTCTGTGTATACCTCCTCCTGAAGAGCAGCTTCCGCTGCATTGGCAATCCATAGCTTATTCCCGAAGCGGGCAACCTTCCGGTATTTCTTAAATGCCAATTCATAGTCCCCCCGGGAGGCCTCTATTTGTGCCATGCGGTACAGAAGGCCAAGCTGCTGTCTTCTTGTTAATTCAATATCCAAAAGCTCCGCCATATGCCGGTAACATTCATCGTATCTATGTAAGTAATATAGTCTTTCCCCCATCAGCATCTGCACCTGCAATTTGTTACGCTTCCCCGGCAAGGTCAGAAGCGGAAGCTTCATTTCATACAAACGCTCTCCTTCTTCCACCTCTCCCAGCTCATAATGACAGAGAATGGTGTTAATCGTATGGACAAACAGAGATCCGTTTTTATCGGAGAGATTTTCCTCCGGGATCTTTGCTAAGCATTGCTTTGCTGCCGCAAAATCTCCCAGAAGCATATATGCCGCTGCCTCATTGACCGAAAGCAGCGCGATCAGCTTTGGCTTGCGTCTCATTCGTTCCTTTTGCTTTCTTATTCCCGCAAGATATTTCTCAGGATCGCATTGTTCATTCAGGATTTGTCCCATCCTGACCGAGCGGAGAATACTCACTGCCAGATATAGGCCAAATTCAATCCCAACGGTACAAAGATATCCCTCCAACATACCGAATCCTACGATACGGAATAATATAATAAATACGATACTCGTACCCACAAAGAATAAATACCATAATATCATGACTGCTTCCCCCTCCTGAGCTATCCCATCTCTGTTCCTGATTTCCTGCCATTCGCATACCCAATCCTCCCGATCTGTTACCTCTCGCTTTTACGCTGCCGCCGATCTTTAGTTTAAATTCTGTCCATGCTAAATTATACCATCTTGCACAGCTGAACTCAAAGACCTTCTTCCTATTCAAAAAGGACATGCCGCATATGAATAAACTTCAGCTGCCTGCCAGGCGGCAAACAACGAATAATTCATATACAACATGCCCTGTCTGTTCCTAAATGATCTGAAGATTTCTTATGCCTTGCCTGCGGAGCCGAATAATTCCATCTTGGTTTTAACCGTAGCCTTAATTGCATCGGTTCCGGGCGCTAACAGCTTACGGGGATCAAAGCCCTTGCCGGTCAGATCCTTTCCTTCTTCGATATATTTACGGGTTGCTTCCTGGAATGCCAGCTGGCATTCTGTATTTACATTGATTTTTGCAACACCGAGGGAAATTGCCTTTTGAATCATATCCTCAGGGATTCCGGTACCACCGTGAAGTACCAGTGGTATATCGCCTGTTCTCTGCTGGATTGCATCCAGTGTGTCAAAGCTTAAGCCTGCCCAGTTCTCCGGATATTTGCCATGAATATTACCAATACCCGCTGCCAGCATGGTCACTCCCAGATCAGCAATTGCTTTACATTCATCGGGATCGGCACATTCGCCTGCACCCACTACACCGTCTTCCTCACCGCCGATGGAGCCAACCTCGGCTTCAATGGAGATACCCTTGCTGTCGCAGATGGATACCAGCTCCTTTGTCTTCGCAATATTCTCGGCAATCGGATAATGGGAGCCGTCAAACATTACGGAAGAGAAGCCTGCATTAATGCAAGCCAAGGCACCGTCATAGCTGCCGTGATCCAGGTGAAGCGCTACCGGAACAGTAATTTTTAACTCTTCCAGCATTCCGTTTACCATACCCACAATCGTCTTGTAGCCACACATATATTTACCGGCACCTTCGGATACACCGAGAATAACCGGTGACTGCAATTCCTGCGCTGTTAACAGTACCGCTTTGGTCCATTCCAGATTATTGATATTGAACTGACCTACTGCATACTTTCCCTGTTTTGCTTTTGTAAGCATTTCTTTTGCTGATACTAATGCCATAGTTATGTCCTCCGTATAATAAATTTTATTTGAATATATCTCAAATTCTCTGACCAATCTATGAAATGGCGGGATCGCCAAACACAATGTACACAGTATTTGGCTGCTTCATTATATCAATAATCCGGTTCGTTGTAAAGATTTTATTGGCCGCCGTTGTTTCACTTCCTGCTTTATTTATCATCTTCCACTTTACCAACCGAAGCCAGATAAACCACAAATTCACTATCGGCTGTACCGGATGGCTGCGTATCCAGGTCTAATAAACCGTCCATAAGGGCTTGGTCGTACGCTCCGATGGCACATGCCCCGCATCCGATTGCTTCACATGCCAGATATAAATTCTGGCAGACATGGCCGGCATCCAACAGGATGTATTTATGAGCATCCAGGGTATAGCGCCACTCGCTCCGGTAAGGAACCGCGCTCCAGATAAAATCGACTGCAGCACTCCCCAGGAATGCCTGCCCATACGCTGCTTCGGTGATTCGGGCGGACTGCTGATCGATCTCTTTCATTAGTTCCAGCTTATGTTCCAGGGCCAGATAATGATAAAGACCATTTTCCAAACCTTCAACATGATTAATGATGAGATAGGTTTCAAAGGGGTGGCGTGCTCCTGCGGAGGGAACTGTCCGTAAGGTAGCCTTGTTATTCTTGCCGATGATTTGCTTTACCCCCTGTGTCGCCCACAAAAGAAAGGACAATTCCTCCAAAGTAACCGGATCGAGTGTATACCTTCGCTTACTGGTTCTTGATCCGATTAAATTCAGGAAGTCATTATTTTTTACAAGCGACTCAAAGTTCATTGTTAATGGGATTATCTTCCTCCCATAGGAGGCTTTACTGAGGGAAGGCTGAGGAATTCCCTGCGCCTGATCACTTGGACCTCCTTCCTCCTCATACGCTTTCATGGTATCCCGTAATTCTATGATTCTCTGATTCATTTTATCCTTCATGCTGTCACTCCTTCGAAAATTTTGCTTACTCCCATATCCGGACGATACTCCCGTCCTTTATACATCCTATTTTATAATAAAACCGGTAAAAATGAAAGTCTCCCATCCATCGTATTTTGTCATGACAGATAGGAGACCCTAATAATATCAGCTTTCAATAAAGCATAAGACGGAACAGGATACAACTCACTTTATATTGAAGGGGAATATACATAAGATGTCTTATGCTTTATTGAAAATGGATATTCGTCCGATCCTCTTTCATCATGGTAAAAATCCCTTGTCCCGGTAAAAGGAGGACATATAAGGATGCCGGAATATTGAAAGGAGAATCAAACAGGCATATGGAATATTATTCCTTCTAATGTAGATAATAATCTACACAGCAGCAATTGTCAATCCCTAAATGTATATTTTGCAGACTTTATGAACTTTCAATCAAAATATATTATAATATTAGGACAAAGGAGGGTTTTTATGAAAAACATGGGGCAGCAATTAAGAGAAATAAGAGAAGATTTAGGATTAATGCAAACCGTTGTTGCAAAAAGAATTGGTATCAGCAACAAAGTGTTGTCCAATTTTGAGAATGATGTTCGTCTTCCGGATTTGCATACCTTTAAGCTTCTTTGTGAATTTTATAATGTATCTGCTGATCTGTTGCTGGAAATAAATTCGAAGCACCGTCCTCACATACCGGTTATTACAGAGGATGAACGCAGAATTTTATCCTACTACCAGAAATTAAACGAAGTGAATAAAGATATCGCCAGAGGCTACCTGGCTAACCTTTCCAAAGACCAGCAAGCCAATGAATAATCCGAATCATTGCTTTTGCTGAGACAATGATGAAACAGATTTCTTTCGTCAGCTCATAATATGACTTAAGAACTGTAGCTAGTAATCCTTATGGTAACTACAGTTCTATCCGTCGTTTCTATCTTTCCCTGATCCATTCGCAGTATTCCGCAATCTTAATAACAGTTCTAATGACAGGTCTAATCCGGATTCATCCAGGCAGGCTTCTCTCCAGACATAGGGCCCCATACCCCAATGTCCGATTTGGATAGATGCTCTCGATTCTTAAGGGCCTTGCTCCGTTGATCAGATACGCCTTTATTTTCTCTGCATATAGAAAGGGATCATTTCCGTTCACGATTCCCCATTGCATTAGTAAAGCCGCACTGCCGGCAACAAATGGTGTTGCCATGGAGGTTCCGGACCGGATGGCATAACCTCCTCCCGGAGCGCAGGAATTGATATTCACTCCCGGCGCCACCAGATCCGGCTTAATTCGCAGATTTCTGGTAAATCCCCTTCCGGAGAAGGGCGCATAGCTATCGGTATACGCATTATAAGCACCGACTGACACCACCATATCTGCCGTGGACGGAATGGTAAGGGTGGTAAATTCCGAGGGCAGCAAGAATCTGGTTGCCGGATTCTTCACTCCTCCGGCCGGCAGCCACATATCGTAATTCCCCGTAACGATACGGCGGGGCACCAGCTCAATGCGCCATACGCCGGAGTTGATATATCTTACGGTAGGGATCAATTCCACATAGATTTCCTGCTGGGGATTATACGGCGTCGGCTCACCGTAATACAGAAATACCACTGTCTGCCCGATTCGGAATTGCTGTGTTCCAAGAATCTCCGGAATAGGACCCACTCTGGTTCCGTTGGGAGCCGTGATAACCACATCAAAGTGGTCATAGTAATTCTTCCATATCTGTACATTCAACGCGAATTCGAATTCACTGACTGCTAACTCCACTGCCTGGTTAGCTCCCATGGTGAGAATCCCCTGAGCATGATTCCCTGAAGCCCCTTCATTACCTGTACCGATAACAATACTGCTCCTCCACTGTATCGCTATATCATTGATATAGCTTTCCAGCAAAGTCCGCCCGGTATGAGAGCCATAATTATTGCCGAAGCTTATGTTAACTGCGACAGGTTTCCCTGCAGCTGTAGCGAATTTAATTACATAGTCGATGGCCTCCATGAGCTGGGAGGTGCGGGGAAAGGAGGCACCCACCGAAGCCCCCAGCTTCACGATAACCAGCTCGCTTCTGGATGCAACTCCACGGTACAGGCCATTGCTCGCTCTTCCGTTGCCTGCCGCTATTCCCGTCACATGGGTTCCATGCCCTGATAAATCAGTGCTCGGTACAATCTCCATTCTCTCCGGCATCGGAGTGCTAAGTGCTTCATTAATCTGCTCCCGGGTGTAGACCGAGCCGATATCATATCCTGGGGG
>JAEZFH010000039.1 GCA_023437885.1 Bacillota bacterium
ACACAGGCCAGGGCGATCACACAAACTCTGCATACTCTTTGGAATCTGCCGGAATATATCGTGGGTATTGTTGTCGCTGTTATCGTCGGTCTGGTCATCGTCGGAGGAATAAAATCCATCGGGAAAATCTGCAGCCGATTGGTGCCCGCCATGGGTATTTTTTATATTATCAGCTGTATCGTCCTGCTGATTATCAACCTTCCCTATCTGCTGCCAGCAATTGAACTGATTCTGCGCAGTGCCTTCCTCCCCTCCAAATTACCGGCTGCGGTAGCCGGGGGCTTTATCGGCAGTACGATTAAGACTGCTGCCAGATACGGGATTGCCCGCGGATTATTCACGAACGAAGCCGGTCTTGGTACAGCTGCAATCGCTGCCGCGGGAGCCAAAACCTCCAGCCCTTCCAGACAGGCATTGATCTCCATGAGTGCTACCTTCTGGGATACCGTCGTAATCTGTGCGGTTACCGGACTGGTTATTGTAACCGCTCTTATCAAGAGTCCTGGCTCCTTCGAAGGCTATTCCTTTACCGAACTGACCACCGCCGCCTTCAACGCCATACCCTTCGGCAGTGTGATTCTGGGCTTATCCCTGGTAGCCTTCGCTGTAGCCACCTTGATCGGATGGTCCTACTTCGGTGAAAAAGCGGTAGAATATCTATTCGGAAAATCCGGAATAGGTACCTACCGCATCTGCTATATTGTTATGATATTTATCGGTTCCATCATGTCTCTGGAGCTGGTGTGGGAGCTCACCGATCTGGTAAACGCATTCATGGCTTTGCCTAACCTTGCCTGTTTATTCTATCTTCGGAAGAAGGTTCTGCCATACCAGGCTCTGCCCTGATGTCTCCAGCCAGAGTTACCGCCAATTACCCTGCATAATGCCGGTACTGTATCGATTGCGCAATACGTGCGGCTTCTTCCCCTCCCTTTAGAGTCTGAATCAATGACAGGGAGAAATCGATTGCCGTTCCCAAACCTTTCGAGGTTATAATATTACCGTCACATACCACCTCGGTATCAATAATTCGGGCACCCGTCAAAAACTCCTCGTTGCCAGGGTAACAGGTTGCATTTTTGCCCTGCAGCAGCCCATGTATTCCAAGGACTCTGGGGGCCGCACAGATTGCGGCTACCTTCGTACCGTCGGATACCGCCTTCTTCAGCAACTGCTCCAGTCCCTTATGCTCCAGAAGATGACGCGTTCCCGGCCCTCCCGGCAATACCAGAAGATCTACGTCGGAATAATCCGTCTCCTCGAATAAAGCATCCGCTAGGACAGCAATCCGATGTGATCCTGTTACTTGAATATTTCCGTTAACAGATACCATTTTCACTTCGATCTCTGCTCTGCGAAGCAGATCAACAACGGTTAATCCTTCTATCTCCTCAAAACCGTCTGCCAAAAATATATAAACCCTTGCCATTCGAATACTCCCTTTCCTATTGTATTTGGTATTTATTATAATTACTTTCCATCCCCAAATCAATACAAAGTATTCGAGATTCTGCGAATCACTTATTCCAGCATCAGGCTCATAACACCAACATTCCTTAAGGTGAGCATCGGCTTGCAGGTGAAAGCATTGGCATTAAATCCGACCGGGCAGACTACCAGCAAATAATAGTCCTCATAGGGTACCTTGAATTCAAAGCATCCGCAGCAATAAATCGTATCGCAGTGGATCATTTCCTTGCCAGGGCCGCAAACTCTGTAAAGCTTTACTTCCCAGCTGTGATTATGACAGCAGCTGCACCCCCAGATACAGCCAAAGATAACTCCTTCTTCAATCTTGCAGCTGCGCTTGCATTCGGGCTCGGGTATAGCAATCGGAACCGGGAACGGCACAGGCTCGATAATAATCTTTGTCTCCTGGGGAGGGCACGGCTCACAAACCGGGCATTCAGGACAAGTAGGGCATGTAGGGCATGGCGGACATGGCTGCTGTTCTACCGGCGAAGGACATGGAGGGCACGGCTTCGGTACTACTGGCGGAGGGCATTCTTCACAAGGCGGGCATACCGGCAGCGGCTGAGGAGCCGGCGGCGGTACCGGGCGCGGTTGCGGTGCCGGTTGAGGTATTGGCCGCGGGGGTGGCTGCGGTATTGGCTGCGGAACTGGCTGCGGCCTTGGTGCCGGCGGCGGGGGTGGCTGTGGCATCGGTGCCAGTTGCGGCATTGGCTGCGGAACTGGCTGCGGTATTGGCTGCGGCACCGGTGGAGCAGGTGCTACTTCGCCGCATGTAACTCCCCCGATGAAGGGGTATAGATGAAATTCGAAGCCGCTGGCCGGGCTGACAGCTAATCCTCCCAGAGCAGCATTGCCGCTGACGGTTCCTCCGGTCTGGTGCGCATGGAACATTGCCTGAGGAGCCAAAATACTGCCCCAGATTGCTGCCGGAACCTCCATATAGATATTCCTTGCATCTTCAAACACATATAAGGTACGGTCAGTCAGTCTTTGTTCTCCCCACAGGCCGTACTGCAGATGCGCATTATTTCCTGTGCGCAGTATTACAATCGCGCGGCTTCCCTCAGGTATCTCAAAGCGTATTTCCTTATTCAGTATTCCGTTTGGCCGTACATCAATTAAAAATACGTTCTGCTGAGGATCCGTTCCTCTCAGTATCCACTCATGATAATGCTGTACTGCTGTTCCGTTAGGCTGCAGATTTACAATACAGGAGTGGAAATCCCGAATACTTTCCTCGGCTTCACTGAAAAAGTTACGTACATTCGCATCAATTCTGGATGCCGGAATATATCGGGGAACATCGTAGCTGGAAACCACATAATGATTATCGCGGTCACTTACCCTCCAGTATCTGCTTCCGTTATTCGCTCTGTATAAATCGGCAAGCTCCTGCGCCTGGGTACTGGTGCCATCCTTTCCTATCATGTAGGTACTTCCGTTGGCAGCTCTGAAATTACCTCCTGCAACGACATGGCCAATCACTACCAACGGCCCCTGCATCGCCACATCACCGCCGACCAGGAATCTTACGAGGTCCGGACTGTATCCTGTTCCGGCCAGCTTTCTATCCGTACCGCTTCCAAGGCTGAGTCCTCTGGAACTGACAAAATTGCCACCAATAGCCATGGCTCCCTGCGTATCTACAATATTATTGGCATCTCCGAACACAATTGCATTAAAATAGGAGGCCGTTCCGAAGGGTTGACCCACAACGTCATACCAGATTATGTCGTTGTATGGGATTCCTGCCTGAACTTGTGCCTCCCTCCTGTAATTACTATTCATGGTAACCTCCTTGTAAACATAGAGAATTGCTGTAATCTAATCTCATTACAGTTTATTCAGAAACCAGGTATTCGTGCCATGTTCCCATGATATTAATTTAATGCAGCAAAAAGCCACGGTACCCCCCTTTCGGGGTTATTACCGTGGCATAATCTTTCGGATTATCGTCCGGAGGACAGATAGATTTCGAAGTTGCGAATGTGCTCCTGCTTCCCAACCAGAACAGTAATATCGTCCTCACGAAGTACGAGCTCGGGTGTAATCTCGGTTATTGTTTTCTTGTCCTGCTCAATTGCAATAATATTCAATTTGAATTTCTTACGAATGCTTGCCTGAGAAACCGTCTGCCCGGCAATCTTGGAGGATAGCTTCACCTCCGCTATTGCGATATCATCATTCAGAGTGATATGATCCATAATCCTCGACGACATCAGATGACGTGCCAGGCGAAGTGCCATATCATGCTCCGGATAAATCGCTTCCGCTCCAATCTTCTCAAGTATCTTCCCCTGCTCCAGACTGATTGCCTTGGCTATCACCCGGGGAACGCCCATACTGATTACATTCAATGTGGTTAAAATACTGACATCCACCTTTTCTCCAATACAGATAATTACAGTCCCACAATTCTGAATTCCTGCTTCTGTTAATGCTTCCTTCGATAAATCGCTGACTACCAATGCATTATCTGTAAGATGCCGGATTTGCCGTATTTTATTTTCACTGCTATCGAGTACCAATATTTCCCTGTTTGCTTCTGCCAGAGTAGAAGCGAGTGAAAATCCAAAGCGCCCCAAACCTATGATACCAAACTCAATCGCCGGCTTATGCTTCATCCAATGGTTCCTCCTTACGAACAACTTATTCTTCCTGAACCTCTTTGCCATTATACAGCTTCACTTAATCGATCTGTTTATTCTTCGCTCTCTCCAATTGAAATACCAGATGGCCGGAGTAATCATTCCATTCACCACTGATCATTGCAGTCCTAGATACAAATTTTTCTCCAACTGGATTATGAACCAAAACTACATTCATGATCATCCGCTCCCTCACATGCACGCATGCAAGCTTAAGCATATTCTATGCTTTATTGTATCATAAATACATCCTTATTACCAATTGTTTATGAAAACAGGTTAATGCGGGGACCTTGCCGCTTCTTAAGATACATCAGCGGAAGATAAGATTTAGCTCCTGGTTAAATACTGCTCCAGCTTTTTAATATTTTCCCGCTGACCGATGACTACAATAATATCATTCTGATGCAGCACACAGTCCGGTGAAATCTCCGTGGTGGTTTCACTGTTATGCTCCAGGGCAATAATATTCAGATTGAATTTCTGACGGATATTAACCTGTTGCACGGTTTGGTTTGCCACTTTGGAGGTGAGTCTTAATTCAGTAACAGCAAAATCCCCCTTCAGCTCCATCGTATCCAAAATGCTTGAATTTACCAGTTTATTAGCAAGGCGGATTGCCATGTCATTTTCAGGATAGATTACCTCCGCCCCGATCTTCTCCAGTATTAATCCCTGCTCATAGCTCATCGCTCTGGAGATCACCCTGGGAACTCCCATACTGATTACATTCAGCGTAGTTAATACGCTGACATCAATGCTCTCTCCGATACATACAATAACGGTTTCACAATTCTGAATTCCTGCGTCCTCTAAGGTTTCCTTATCCAATGAGCCAACCACGAATGCACTCTCGGTAAAATTGCGCACCTGCTTCACTCTGCAGTCGAGAGTATCGATGGCCAAAATCTCCTTGCCTGCTGCCGCCAATGTTTTTGTAAGTGCATATCCAAAACGGCCTAAGCCGATGATTCCAAACTCAATAATTGATTTATGATGTAACATATCTATCCTCCTGAAATAACCTTTCTTCTCTTCTTTCTGATCTCTCTTCCTGTTATCCGATGGTAATTGCTTCCTCCGAATAGCTCACACCAGTCTTCGGCTTTACGGACCACAGGGATGCAATCGTCAGAGGCCCCACTCTTCCGATAAACATCGTAATAATTATTACAAACTCGCTGATTGGCTTTAAATCCGGTGTGATACCTGTGGAGAGACCAACCGTACCAAAGGCGGACACCACCTCAAACAATAACTGTATAAAAGTGTAGCCCGGTTCAAAAATGCATACCAGCATGGTACTGAAGCAAACCCATACCATAGCTAAGAAAGCGATCAAAAAAGCTTTTGTAATAATTTCAACGGGAAGCTTACGTTTAAAGGCTCTGCAATGCTTGTTGGTAGACGCGCTGTATGCACTCATAAACAACGTGAAGGTAGTTGTAGTTTTAATACCGCCGCCGGTGGAGCCCGGTGATGCTCCGATGAACATCAAAATGATAAGTATAAATAAACCGACATTGGTAAATGCCCCTACCGGGTAGGTCGAGAAGCCTGCTGTTCTTGCCGAGGTACTGAATAAAAAGGCTCCCAGCCAGCTGATATCCTCGCTCAGCTTAAGGGCTACCGTACCTGCAGCTAATAAAAATAAAGTCATAGCAATAACAACCTTGGAATGAAGACTGAACTTTTTAAAGGAGTGCTTATGAATAATTTCCTTAATAACTACAAAACCCAATCCACCAAAGATAATCAGACCACAGGTTGTCAGATTCAATAACACATTGGACTTATAATCCAAAAGATTTTTTAATCCCCCCAGATTGTCGAAGCCGGCATTATTAAAAGATGCAACCGCATGAAACAAGCTTGTTCCTATCGCCCTGGGCAGCGAATAATCCTGTGAGAACACCACGAAGCTGAGAAGGGCTCCGACCCCCTCAAAGCATAGTGTCATCAGCAAAACTGACTTAACCAGCTTAACCACACCCTTCAAGGAGTCCAGGTTCAATGCTTCCTTCACAAGTATTCGATCCTTAAAATCAACTTTGCGTCTGGCCAGCAGCATGAAACCGACGCCTACGGAGGTAACTCCCAATCCACCGACCTGTATCAAGAGTGCGACAACGATTTGACCAAATACATTATATGTATCATAGGTATCCACCGCGATCAATCCTGTTACACACACAGCACTGGTTGATGTGAATAAAGCATCTATAAAGGCAACATCAACATTTTCTCTGTGCGTAATCGGAAGATATAAAAGTAATGCACCTAATGATATCACTAATGCAAAGCCCAATGCTATAAAGCGCCCCGGGGTCATTTTTTTAATAAATCCCATCTCAGAAACCTCAATTCTAACGTCATAATAATACTGTCAGTCAGTCCCAAAACAGACTCCGACTCATAACATTTATATGTTACCTCAAACTACTATAAATATGGTGTTAAGAAAACTGCTTTCCCGTTAATATTATGTTAATATTTTTTGCAATTGTCTCTATTTTCATCCACAACAAACACGAAGAAAATACTAATTCTTTCCCCCTGTCTATAGCTTTCAACCGCTTTTTATGTTAAAATAAATAAGTTATATATTTTTCCCCGTCGTATCATGTCCGGAGAAGAAAAGGAATGGAAGAGCTTGAATAATATCATATTATCATTTAGCGTTGTCTATCCTCTGATTTTACAAATGTCAATCGGCTATATCCTTCGCAGAAAAAACATCACGGATGACCATTCGTTGAATATAATGAACAAATTGGTCTTCCGTGTGTTTCTTCCCATGCTGCTCTTTCTGAACATCTACTCCCTTAAGCCGGAAGAAGCCCTTAACCGGGAAAACCGCATCCTTCTGCTGATCACCTATGCCGGCGTTCTCCTGATCACTGTTCTGATGCATCTCTTTTTTCCGGTTTTTATAAAGGATAAGAAGAAATGCAGCGTTATGATACAGGGAATCTTCCGAAGCAACCTGATCCTTTTTGGGATTCCGATTGCCGCTTCCATCTATGGTGAAGACCATATCGGAACCGTATCCCTGCTCGCTGCCTTTACCGTACCGTTATTCAATGCATTAGCCGTTGTCGTTTTGGAATATTACCGCGACAATACCATCCATTACCGGCATATATTGATTAGTATATTTAAGAATCCATTAATTATCGCCGCAGTCATTGCCTTTGCTTTCTTAATCCTAAGAATAAAAATACCGTCCCTGCTGCTGGAACCGGTGTCCGCCATGTCCAAGACAGCAACTCCTCTTGCCTTTGTTGTACTCGGAGGAACTTTTCAGTTTCGCAAGCTTGCGGGTAACATAAAATATCTGGTGCTCGCCGTCCTCGGTAAGCTGGTCCTATTTCCGCTGGCGGTCCTGGCCTTGGCAATTTCCTTAGGTTACCGCAATGAAGCCCTAGTTGCATTAATCGGGGCCATCGCCGCCCCCACTGCAGTATCCTCCTTCACCATGGCGATTGAGATGGATGCCGATGCTGAACTGGCAGGTCAGATCGTGGTCTTTACTTCTATTATTAGTATATTAACTTTATTTTTATGGGTACTTATCCTGAAAACCCTAAATTACATATAAATACCGGTCTGATCACTTTAGTAACCAACAGTCTGCCTAAACAGCGGGCTGTTTTTTGATAGCTAAGTCTCCTCACTATTCATTATATCGGACAGAAATCAGCGAAGCTCCTGTTTTTTTATCTCCTTATCGCGGTACATGTCCTTGTCCGCTGTTTCTATGATCTGCTCCAAGCTAAGCGTGGCATCCGGCGTGCCGGAGAATATCCCGAGACTCGCATCAATCCGATAGGGTTTGCTTTGATCTTGGTTCAGGACATCGAAGCGCTGCCTGATTCGCCCGCAGGTATTCCGAACCTCCTGTTCGCAGTTATGGTCAAAAAAGATGATAAATTCATCCCCGCCATAGCGGAAGATGATATCATTCGGATGAAGCTCCCCGCCTATGACCTTGCAGACCTCAGCAATCAAAGCATCCCCCTCCAAATGACCATAGGTGTCATTCACCATTTTCAGATGGTCCACATCAAAAAAGCAAAGATTAAATTCCTCGTTACGGTACCGGGCTGCTTCCAGTCTCCTGCGTATTAACTCCATGCCGGCCCTTCTGTTTAACACTCCGGTCAACGGATCGGTTGAAGCATAGAGAGAAAGCTCCTGTTCAATCCTCTTTACCTCGCTGATATCCGCAACACCGCTTAAAATTGACTTCTCACCAAAATAATCAATCAGCTCATAATTAACCACCACATACTTAATCTGTCCCTGCATTGTCTTCTGCTCTGCCATATAGTCCACGATTTTGCCGTCTGTTTCCAGCATACTGCGAATATTATTGAAGTCCTGATGATTCTTATATAAATACTCATGGCTCAGAGAACCGGGTATTTCGTTCGGAAACTCATAAAATATAATCGCCTTGTCATTCGCATATAGGATCTTTCCGTCCTCAAACCGCGATATTATCAAGGGAAAGGGATTAATCTCAAATAATTTAATGAAGGTCCGTTTATCTTCTTTCAGCATCTCCTCATTCAGAAAGTATGTTATATTATAACGATATAATACCAGAAATAATACTATCGCTACCAATACCGTGTTTGTTGAATTAAATTGTTTCACAGTGATTGAATTGTCCTTACAGTAATAAGAAAGACCTGCCAGAAAGAAAATATGATTTACTGTATAGATAGAAAGCACCCACTTAGGATAAAGGGGAACCACCAGCGCTAATACCAGGACGATCATAATATATGCATTCATGTTTCCGTTAAACCTTTGGCTGTTAATAGACAAATAGGATGCAACCAGAGCAGTTATGGATATTTCAGAAAGAAGCAAGGCTTTTGCCCAGAGAGATGCCTGAAGCTTTTTATAGTGCAGCAGATAATTTAATCCCAGATAGATGATTGAGCAGAGAAGGATAATCATGTGCATGATAAAAAGATTTCTGCGATAGATATGGTCAATTGCAGAATTATGCCAAAGTACAAAGTCCAAATAAAAATTATAAAAACTAAGGACAAATATTAACCAATTGAAGATTTTTCCCCTCTGCAGGCCCAGCTGGAGATACTTATGCTCAAATTCCCGGCTGTTCTTAAAATCCGTATTCCAGTATATGCTTTTTGAAATTCTGTTTAAAACCTGAGAATATTTCCTTGCCAAGAATTTTCGCCTCCTTCTTTTATCAAATAGGATACTGCGCACAGTATAAAGAAAAGAAGTCGGCTATATCATCGACTTCTTCTACAAAACACTATACTGCGGATGAAGGGACTTGAACCCCCACTCTCTCGAACCAGAACCTAAATCTGGCGCGTCTGCCAATTCCGCCACATCCGCAAATTTATTATGATACTATTATACCATAAATGAGACATCCGGGATTCGAACCCGGGACACCATGATTAAAAGTCATGTGCTCTACCGACTGAGCTAATATCCCAAAAACAGGAACCAATAACCTTCTTTATAATACAGAATAAAATATAATGACGCAATATCAGTTCAAAGGAAAGAGGATATACTCATACGGCAGATCAAATTACATTGAAATCACGTCTTCTGTAAGAAGGATACTAAACTGGACAACCTCAGTAAGCTGGGCCGCTCCAGTAAACTGGGCTAGATGGATTTGAACCATCGTAATGCAGGAGTCAAAGTCCTGTGCCTTACCGCTTGGCGATAGCCCAATATAATTACATAAAAATAACCTGTATTGAAAAACGAAAAGTCCTTTCAGACTTTTCATTAAGTTCAATATAGGGTGGGTAAAGGGATTCGAACCCTTGGCCTCCAGAGCCACAATCTGGCGCGCTAACCAACTGCGCTATACCCACCATAAACACCTATAACCATCTTATTAGATGAAAAATGTGCCAGAAGGGATTCGAACCCCCGACACATGGCTTAGAAGGCCATTGCTCTATCCAACTGAGCTACTAGCACATTATGGTGTGATATGGTCCTATGCTATACATAATTCCAAATATCAAGCGGGTGATGGGAATCGAACCCACGTATCTAGCTTGGAAGGCTAGTGTTCTACCATTGAACTACACCCGCATAGGATTACTATTATGTTATTTTGCGTAACTACTGCCTGATTTATGCAACCGGATCTCAGCATCAACCATGATGGCGATGTCCCGGACGGCTGCTCAGTCGGGGTGACAGGATTCGAACCTGCGACCTCTTGATCCCAAATCAAGCGCGCTAGCCAAGCTGCGCCACACCCCGAATTAACAATTCCAAAAATCACTTTCCGGTTATTAATCTGTCATACACCTGGCGGGCTATCATCTTCCTACATGCCCGGTAAAATGCACTTTCAAGGTTTTTCACTCGTTCCAGCCGTGACGCAAGATTTATTATATAATAGCAACTCCTTATTGTCAACACATTTTTATAACTTTTTTCATTTTTTAAAAATACTGCAATAAAGTGTAAAATATCGCATATTCCATAGTCCGGTCAGTCTTTTCCTTTATAGTAATTCAGGGCAAAATGAGCTTCCCCATTGGAATCCAGATCCATAATGATATAGGTGGGTATCCTTCCGTTCTGTCTTGGCAGCGCCAGACTCCCCGGATTAATAGCCCAGATATTACCCGTAAGATCAATTACCGGAACATGGGTGTGCCCGAACATTACGATATCTGCGCTGTATTTCTTTGCCGTATCCAACACACCGGCTGTGCTGAAATTCACACCATAACGGTGGCCATGGGTTAACAAAACCCTGTATTTCCCGATATTAATTACCTTGTCCTTGGGCAAGCCATTGAAGAAATCGTTGTTTCCCGATACGAATTCTACCGGACAGGTAATCATGGACTTAATATATTCTTCCCCGCTCTCAAAGTCACCCAGATGAATTAATAGATCAATGGGGCTTACCCGATTGACCGTATCGATCAAGTAGTGGTTTTTACCATGGGTATCGCTTACGATCAAAATCTTCATCCTCTATCACCGCTTCCCACTTCTATATAAGTCAATTACATGTCGGCTGGAAGCCGTAATTGACTTTATGATCCCTTAATGCTTCTTTCATGGCATTCAATGCCTTTCCTCTGTGACTTATCTCATTCTTCAGCTCTTCGGGCATCTCTGCTGTGGTGCACCCATATTCCGGGACATAGAAGATCGGATCGTAGCCAAAGCCATTCGAACCGACGATCTCCTTTACTATCACCCCCTCAACCGTGGCTCTTCTGGTGATAACCTCTCCGCCGGGAAACGCACAGGCAATCGCACTTACAAACCGTGCACTCCGCTCCTCCCCTTTGGCTGTCGCCAACTGGTCAAGGATATAACGGTTCTTAATATCATAGGAGGTCGTTTCCCCCATAAATCGTGCCGAGTATACCCCAGGAGCCTTATCCAGATAGTCCACCTCCAGCCCGGAATCATCAGCCAGAACAATCTCTCCTGTCAGCTCCATTACTGTTTTTGCTTTAATGACTGCATTTTCTTCATAGGTCTCGCCATTTTCTTCAATCTCCAGATTCAGTCCGGCATCCTTCAGTGATAGCAGCTCAATCTCCATATCCTTTAAAATTTCCCTGATTTCCTTCATTTTGCCCTCATTTGATGTGGCAAAGATTACTTTTCTCATTGAGACCTCCGTGGTGTAAAAATGTTGTTCCCATATTATTTTTCCCGGACAGCGGGCAGCTCTTCAAAAGCTCGCCTGATACCGTTATAGATTCCCTGCGCTATATCCTTCTGATGATTGGGGTCAATCAAATAGTCCAGATCCTGTTTATTGGACAGATATCCAATTTCTATCAATATCATGGGCACCTTCGCTTTGTCCATAATAAAAATTTCCTTCTCCTTCTTCAAGACTGTGCCCCTTTTCTCAAGTTCCACTGTTTTTCCAAGTTCTTCGGAGAATATATCTGCCAGCTTCTGATTGGGTACCCCGTGAAATTTTGTATCATAATAAAGCACCTCTGTGCCGTTTGGACTTGAAACCTCGTTCGAATTGCAATGTATGCTGATATAATAATCACAATCCACTGCATTGGCCAAAGTTACTCTCGGCCTCAGGAATACCTTATCATCTGCGGTACGTGTATAATACACCTTGATATTCTCCTGGTCAAGTATCTCCTTCAGTGCAAGAACAATACCGAGATTGATGTTTTTTTCATAATACATTTCGTTTTTGGACAGCGCTCCCGCATCCTTACCGCCATGCCCCGGATCAATTACAAGAATTTTATCATATACATCGGAGGGCTTCCTCAAGTCAACAAAATAATAATGCTCATCCTCATAGATGAAATAGGCATAAACCTGGTCCAACTCAATTAATATATCACAATTGATTAAACCTGTGGCTTCCTCCTTCTTCATACTGAATGTGATCCCATGACTGATATCCTTCCCGTAGTCCCTGGTAACCACCTCTGTGACAGTATTTTCTTCGTCCTTTTCCTGTGTCACAATCTCCTGATAGACCGGATCTCCAAGAAAGGCTTCGTCCCCCCTGACTCTCATGATCATCGAACTGTCAAGTCTGTCCGTGAGAAGCCCTGTCATATGAAGCTTAATGCTATGATTAATATAAATATCCTCCAGAGAAATTGTCCCCTCCCGGGCCTCCGGCTTTTTGATTACCAGATAATGATCACTTAGCTTATTCATCAGGCTGTCCTCAACCTGCCCTTTTAATTCGGAAAGGGAAGCAGCCATCCTGTCAGGAACTGCGGCAGGCAGGTTTTTCTCCGGAAGTATACTAATCCTGCTATCCACCAGTTCAATCGCCGTCTCATCCCCTGCGTAGCTATTCGCTCCCGCAATATTACTGGCGGATATCTCTACGGTCTGATATTGCTGTAAGGTATAGGAGGCCGTAATAACTGCCACCATCAGCGCTACACTCTGCATTGCCGCCTTCTTCAGCAGCGATTTATCCATAAGTACCTCCATACTGCCGTCGGGCAGCCCATATTCAAAGTAAGAAGTTTATTCACAATAATTATATAATATCACAAATATATTCTCAATATTTTTTTGTTTCGCTATCTATTTTTGTAGATTTATGGGGTGTTTTGCCTTTCTTCAATATTGCATTTTCACAATATTACCGATATAATGAAAGGGTACGCAGGACGCAATCTTTCTTATCACCAGAGAAGGAGATTAAGGTAAATGAATGATGTCACCTACATAACAGTGAAACAAAAGGATGGTTATATACTAAAGCTTACGCAGTATCATAGTTCGAAGTGGCCTAAGGCCAGTATTCTGATTCTTCACGGTATGGCAGAACATCAAAAACGTTATCAAGCCTTTGCCACATACCTCGTTAATAACGGCTATGATGTGTATACCTATGATCACCGGGGACATGGTGCCGATCGTAAATTAAACGAATTGGGGTTTTTTCATCATACAAAGGGCTACCAGCTGGTTACCTGGGATGCTATTGCCGCCAGTGAGTATATCCAGCAGAACAATCGCAGCAATAAATTCTTTCTCTTCGGTCATAGTATGGGTTCTCTGATTGCAAGGAATGTAATACAACAGTATGACAAATACAATGGTGTTATTTTATGCGGTACAGCCTATCCTGCCAAGCCGCTGGTTACCTCGGGACTGTTTTTGTCCGCCCTGATCAAGAAATTCAAGGGGCCCAAGCATATATCACCATTTCTCAATCATCTGATGTTTGGCAGTAAAAAATATACTTCTCTTTCCAGCCGTACTACCTATGATTGGCTGTCCAGAAGCAATCCGGTGGTAGGCGCCTATATGCACGATCCCTACTGCGGCTTTACGTGTACTGCCTCCTTCTATCATGATTTATTAAAGCTGATTCAGGGAGCCACCAAAAAAAGCCACATCCGCTTAACCAAAGCGGAGCTCCCGCTTCTGATTATCAGCGGTGAGAAAGATCCGGTCGGAGGTTACGGTAAGGAGATACAGAAATTTCTTACGGTACTTAAAAAAGCAGGCTTTATCAATGTCTCCTCCAAGCTTTATCCCGAATGCCGCCATGAACTGCTTAATGAGCTTAATTATGAGGAAGTATTCTCTGATATAGGACAGTGGATCGCAAAACGAATATAAAATAAAAGATGTTGCAAAGCAGGGACGATCCTTTATCGCTGCAGCTTTGCAACATCTTTTATATATGGATAATCTATTTATTCGGCTTCGGCGGCTTTGGCCCCATATACTGATAAAAATACGTCTTCATCATGCCATTGTATATCTTGCGGTTTTTATCCGCCTGGCTTCCGATATATTTCTGAGCTTCCTCATATCCGGTAATAATAAAATAGGACCAGGAATCCAATGTCTTGAATACTTTTCCCATCTCTTTATACAATTCCGGCAATTCCGCTTTCTCCTCCAGCCTCTCTCCATAGGGAGGGTTCGTAATAATAAAACCATATTTCTTGCTGCTGCTCAGCTCGCGCATCGGTTTTTGCTGAAAATGAATTAGATGTTCTACCCCAGCCCATCTGGCATTCTGCCTCGCAGCTTTGATAATCTCACCATCCAGGTCATAGCCCTGAATCGAAAGCTCAACCTCCCTGTTCACAAGGTCAGCAGCCTCCTGCTTCGCTTTGGACCAGCTTTCTTCCGGAAACAAATTCGGCCAGGACTCTGCCAAAAAATTACGGTTCCCTCCCGGAGCAATTCCAGCGCCAATCATTGCGGCCTCAATGGGAATGGTCCCACTGCCGCAGAAGGGATCTACCAGAAGACGATCTTTATTCCAGGGTGTCAGCATGATAAGTGCTGCTGCCAGAGTCTCCGTAATCGGGGCCTTGCTGGTTAATCTCCGGTATCCTCTCTTATGGAGGGATTCTCCGGAAGTATCAATACATATTGTTACTTCATCCTTAAGTATTGTAACCCGCAGAGGATAGGATGCACCGTTTTCCTCAAACCATTCCTGCTTATATTTCATCTTCATCCGCTCAACCATTGCTTTCTTCATGATCGATTGGATATCCGAAGGGCTGAACAGCTTACTGTTCACGGAGTTTGCCTTTGCTACCCAGAACTTTGCATCCTTTGGCAGGTACTCCTCCCATGGAATCAGCTTGGTATGCTCAAACAATTCATCAAACGTCTCCGCATGGAATGCACCGACTTTTAACAGGACCCTTTCCGTTGTTCTCAAAAATACATTGGCTCTGGCACAGGTATTCTCATTCCCGGTGTAGGTAACCTTACCATCCTCTACTTTTATAATTTCACAGCCCAGGTCCGTCAATTCCCTTTTCAGCACAGCCTCCAAACCGAAATGACAGGGCGATATATATTCGTACTGCTTCATACTAACCTCCGCTCTTATCTTCAGGCATTTTCTTGCTTTTTATTGCTCTAATCTATTGTAGATCCGTTTTGTCTCCATTGCAATAACATACCTGTTATAGCTATTGTAAGGTTCTTTTTGCCTCTAGTCAATGCCAATTCTATCTGCTTTTTTCTAATTTCCCCCGGTAGGCATGCAGCCCGCCGAAAAGACTCTTAATATTATACCCATATTTATTTAAATCCCTGGCAGCTAATAAGCTGATATTTCCGCGGTCACAATAGAAAATAAGCAGATAATTACGCTGAAACCTATCTACATAATCATCAAGCTCATCATAGGGGATATTAATGGCACCCGGAATATGCCCCATATCATATTCTTCCTGGTCCCTTAGATCAATTATCAGCACATCCGGCTTCCCAATATATTGGTCAATGTCATTTGTACGGATTGTTTCAAATGCCATAGCTTTATTACACCGTCCTATCTGGATTGATATCCATAAACAAATTGACTGTGGGAATGGCCCGCACAAAAGCAAGCTTGCTGTGCGAGTGACTCAATATGCTGACTTTTTCAGCATCATTTTCGCACTATCCTCACCACGTTTTCATTATATCATGAACTTCGTTCATGATCTCCAGCTCCGATCGCATGCTTGCGAGCAAGTTCGCATCATGCTCACTACGCTTTTATTATATCATATTCAGAATACGGTGTTTTTGCGCATAAAAAGTCCCTTTAAGATTTCTCCTAAAGGGACTTTTTGTCACTAATTTTTGTTTTTTGTTGTTTAGTAGTTATTCTCTGTATCATCGAAATCTCTGAAGCTGCTTCTGTTGCTGTTGGTATTCTTGGAAGAATCTCTTGCATCATTCCTGGAGGAATCCTTTGCATCATTTCTGGAAGAATTTTCGCACTTGGTACCGGATGCATTGCGGCTGGATCCAGTTGTATATGAGCTTGTACCTGCACCATTGCTTGTTCCGGTCGTATTTCTGGTATTTGATGTCTGATAATTGCTAGTCGTGTTTTTTGAATTGTTATTATTTGTCATAGATGGGCCTCCTATAAATTAGTTGGTTTCGATATTACATGCTTATTATCTGCTCTTTTACGTTAAATATTCATTGATGACTGTATATATTTAACATTTATTTCATGCCATGAACGGTCACATTCGGTTAATATCTTAAAAATTACATTAATTGTATATATAATATAAGCAAAGCTCATACTTTTCTGTGCTTTATTTTGCATAACCGGCTTTTTTTAGTATCTTTTATAACCTATTATCACTAATTTTACCTGTAAAAAAGTAATTCTCAAAGATAATTATTGCATATTACCGATATCTGAGTTATAATGAAAAAGTGCTAGGGACTACCCTAGCGCATTATATAACCCCTTATTAATTATTTATACTCCCCTCATCGAAACGACCGCATGGCTCCCCCTTGCGGTCGTTTCACTTTGTTTCTTTATTTGTAAGTGTTTCAGGATGAACAGAATTAGAAAGTTACTTCTTATATAAAATATTTTGAATAGGTCCTTTTTGATTTGATATCACTTGTACTGTTTCTTCTATATGTCATAGTCCTCGTATCTCATGTCTTTAATTTAATATCTGAATTTATTACAATAAAATCTCCATCTTTCTCATAGCTTTCATATCAGGCAATATATGAGAATGCAAATCCATTGTCATTTTAATACTACTATGACCGAGCATGTCCCGCATGACCCTTGGCTTATAAATTTATACTATGTTCCCGAATGCTTTACATGAGGGTTAAATATCATTAGTTAATTTTTGTATAATGTACTTGCTTCCATTCAGCTTTATTCCGACATTTGTCCCGACGTTTATTCCGACATTTATTCTGATACTTTCATTATTGAGTGACTTTCCAATAGCCACTCTTATTAGCCCCAATTCTTTGTATTCTTCCCGATGCTTTTAAATTTTTAATAATCCTTTCAACTTATCGACATTCCACTTCCTACTTTCTCCAAAAAGTTGAACATTCGGCCTTATCCAATCGATTAAACTCAATTATTTTCTCAAGTAATGAATAATCAACCGGACGATCCCATCGGATACGGATCAGCTCTTTGGTGTGATCATAGCCGGCCTGTACAATATCATTAGAAAAATGATCAATCCCTGCCCTTTCAGGGGCAACAGCCAGATGCTGCTTCGCAACGCTGAAGCCAATAATAAAAGTACTATGATAGGTAAACATTGGCTGATTCCATGAAATTTTAGGCTCTAGATCGGGAAATCGCCCGGCTATCCAGTTAAAAATCTCTTCCGTTCGTTCTCTGTGCTGAGGATCATCCATACGTGCCAAATAGTCTGCAAAAACCTCCATACTGTTTCCTCCTCATATAATCTTGCGATATCTCCTTAATTCTTGCAGTATCGCTGTTTTTCATTTTTTTGATAAAAGCCCTTATTTCATGGATACAAAACGTATTTTATACTTTTGATAAGAGAAAAGGGTAT
>JAEZFH010000041.1 GCA_023437885.1 Bacillota bacterium
GGGATATACGCCGTACGGCTCATAATGTATAATCGCTGCAGATACCATATCTGTTTTATTTTCTTGATTAAACTGGTCCAGATAAGGCTGGTGCTGGAAATAGTTTGCATCCAGGTCCCCGCTGTCAAGTGCAAGATTCGGCTGAACATAGTCTGCATATTCCACAATTTCAAGCTTATAGCCCGCTGCCTCCAAGGCAGGTCTGGCCTGCTCCAGAATCTTTGCATGGGGTGTAGAACTGGCACCAACTATAATATTCTTATCCTCTCCGCCCTTTTTGCCACAGCCTGTGACTACCGCAGCAATTAAAGTAAGCACTACCAAAACAGATACTATTTTCTTCATAAATAAGTCCTCCCTTTTATTATTGAATTATATTCTCTTATCGGCACGTTTCATCCATTTGAAGCCTACTTCCTGGATCACCTGCACAATGAAAACCAAAATTACTACGGTAACCAGCATGATATCCGTCTGATAACGGTGATAACCGTAACGGATTGCAATATCACCCAGACCGCCGCCGCCGACTAAACCGGCCATAGCAGAATAGCTTAAAATCGTTGTTACTGCGATGGCGCCTCCGACGACCAGAGAAGGCATCGCTTCCGGAATGAGTACTTTATATATAATCTGCAATGGGGTTGCCCCCATAGACTGGGCTGCCTCGATCACACCCTTATCCACTTCCTTTAGAGAGGATTCTACCAGCCTGGCAATATACGGTGCAGAAGCGATAATCAGCGGGACCACCACTGCCGTAGGGCCAAGAGTTGTGCCGATCAGCAATCTGGTGAAGGGCATTACGGTTATCAGAAGGATTACAAAAGGCACCGAACGGACCAGATTAACTACAATTCCCAACACTTTGTTCAGCGGCACCAGCGGTGCAATTCCCTCCCTATCTGTTACCACAAGCAGGATACCTAGCGGAAGGCCGATGAGATAAGCCGCCAGGGAGGAGAAAAAGGTCATATATAAGGTTTCAAGAATACCGACACCCAGCATTTTAATCACTGCTTCACTCCACATGCTATCTCACCTCCTCATAAGCTATCTGATGGGTTTTCAGGTAATTAATGATTTTATTATATCCGATATCCTCATCCGGCAGCTGGATTACCATCTGCCCAAAGGCTTTGCCGTCAATATCCTTCGTATCGGCAAACATGATGTTTACCGGCGTCTTGCATTCCAAAACCATATTTGATATCACCGGTTCGAAGGAAGACTTACCATCGAAGATAATACGGCATTTCCGCTCTCCGATATAATTATCAATATGAGTTTCTCCTGAGAATACCAGCTGTCTGGCTATTTTGGATTTCGGCCTGACAAAGACCTCCTCCACTTCTCCCACTTCTGCGATACGGCTCTGGTCAATGATGGCCACCCGGTTGCAGATCTCTTCGATTACACTCATCTCATGGGTTATGACAATTACGGTTATCCCCAGCTTCTGATTGATCTCCTTTAATAAATTCAGGATAGAACGGGTTGTCGTTGGGTCCAGTGCACTGGTCGCCTCGTCACAGAGCAGTACCTTGGGATTGGTAGCAAGTGCCCTGGCGATTGCTATTCTCTGTTTCTGACCGCCGGATAACTGAGCCGGATAGGCTTTGGCTTTCTCGGACAAACCTACTATCTCCAGCAGCTCCTTTGCTCTCGTCCTGGCTTCTTTCTTCGGTACCCCCGCCAGCTCCAGGGGAAAACAGATATTTTGTAAAGCATTTCTTTGCATCAGCAGATTGAATTGCTGAAAGATCATTCCCATGGACTGCCTTGCTCTCAGTAAATCCCTTTCCGCCAAGCTTCCCAGATCGGCTCCGTCAAAGAGTACTTGACCGCTGGTTGGACGCTCCAGAAAATTGATACAACGTACCAAAGTACTCTTTCCTGCCCCGCTGAGTCCGATGATGCCAAAGATTTCACCCTCATATATGGTGAGATTAATATCATCGAGTGCTTTTACTTCATTATTCTTGCCACGAAATACCTTTCCAAGCCCCACCAGATTTACTATGGGTTTTTGCTTTATCACACCTTCCACCTCCAAATCATAGTCTATACGCGTAAACTCCGCCCCTTCCCGGAGCATTTTTATTCCATAGTACATAAGTCCTTTTACGCAAAAAAACAGGACCGCTAAGATAAGCCTCCTGTTTTGTAATTCATACTATCTCAAAGAGAAGATAATCTCTTTTTACGCACATGAAAACATCACATTTACCTATCCCGCAAATATGTCATCACCGGCATGCCGCACATGCCACACATATTATTGCACATAGTACATAATGATGTTCTCATTCCTATCCTCCCTGTTAAATCTTCGAGCTCTTTATCAAATCATGAACAAAAACCGCCATAAACCGTCGTTCATAATCTCTCACCAGATCTGCATATCTCACACCCATCCAAATCTCAGATTATGGAGTTATCATATGTTTTTGAATGGGGTTAGTATACATGATTGAATGAAGGTTGTCAATGTATTTTTATAAATTTTTAATTATATTATAGTTTTCCTATCTATTATATATGATTAAAATCGCATTACTCTGCGGCTTACTAAAACATGACGAAGCACTCGCTGAAAACAAAGCATAGATCAAAGTCAAAAAGCAGCCGGTCTATTATAATTCCTCTCAGATCCGGCTGCTTTCCATAATTATTACAACGCTTTAAAATGATTTAGATAACGCATATTCTTTAATGTAACATGACCCTTCCACCAATTCTTGCTGATTGCCCACTCTTCCGGATAATCTGCCCATCCCCAGGTAATGTCCCAGACTCCATCCTCGTTTCGCGTACTTTTTATGAATTCACACTCAAAAGCCGCAAGCTCTTCGTTGCCGGGATAAAAGATGCTCTCCGGTGTAAGAAAGAACTGGGAGGGTTTACAGACATAGGCGGTCGCCCAAGTATCCGTATCCCTGGTGATCGCTCTTTGTACCAGCTCTGCCAGTTGATTTACTGCTGCCTCCAAATCAAATAAATCATTAACCTGTGCCTGTTTGCAATACTCCACAAGAGCAATAAGGCAATTCAGAACATGCATATTCATTTCCTTGGACTGATGAAGATATTCAACCCCTGCCTTTGCAATTCTTGCACACCTGCGATATAGGTCACTATCCTTTTTGCCATAGCACAGGGCAAAGCCCGCAAGTCCTGCGGAAGGGTTAAAGCTGTCATGGCTTGCGCTCCCGCTTCCCATATGCCACCATGGTGCATGAGGATAATCGTTGTTGCTGCGGATATTGCTTAACCAATAATCCCCTTCCCTATCCTTTGCGCTTGCCAGATAATCCAGCATACCCTGCATCAGAGGATGGGAACTGTCAGTAAAATCAATTTCTCTTAGTATTTCCGCTGCATGGAAGGTTTGAATGGGTGCTGAGTTCGGATTCCAGGTATCTGCCTCCAAGGCATGCCCAAAGCCTCCATCCTCATTCTGATAGCTGCTCAGAATATGGAGCACCGTTTCCCTGTCTCCGCCTTCAAAATGATACCTCCAAAGAGCAAAGTCAAGAGGTCTTGCATTGCAATACATCCAATTTCTCACTTCATCATATAAGCTGCTCTGTAGCATATATTACTCCCACCTTTCCTTCTCTATGGCTGTTTATTGCTCCGGGGTGTGAAGCTTCTCCCTGTCTTGCTTTCGAAGCCTTTTTACCGCTTCCTCATATGACAGGTCAACCATATCCAAAATAAGACGCTCATCCAGGCCCCGATCCAGATATACCGTATTCTTATAGGGCTTTTGGCGGTCAGGGCAATGATACCCTGCTATGACTATACCCGGATAGGTTCTCCGGTAATAGTCTGCCAATACCGGTTCACAACGAAGGGTGATCTTTCCTTCGGGGTACCATTCGAGAAAGATCCGGTTTCCTACCTTGAAGCAGACAGGAAAGGGTCCAAAGGGGGTATCCTGGTATGCCCCGGCTTTCTCCATGCAATACCTTTTCATATCCTCATAAATCATTGGAACGTCTCCTCTCTCCTATTGAAACGGGCACTTCGTGCCTGAATGCGCACTCCCTCCGGTCGGCGTGTATAACGTCTATCGATATTATACTGTAAGAACACGACATATGCATGTCATGTACCTTAATAATGTTTTAATATATTCTCTGCAATCTTTTTTATCTCCTGCTTTAACGCCTTGGGATAGATGACTTCCGCCTTATCTCCAAAGCTTAAGATCCAGCTAAGCATATAATCCTTATTGGTAAATCCGGTCCGAAACTTAAGTCTCCCATCCTCCTCTACCGTAAAGCATTCTATCCCATATTCATCAATGAGCCGGTATTTCACGCTGGGGTCAAACAAAAGAGTTACATAAAGCTCATCACGAAAATATCTGTTGAAATCCTTCTGCTCCTCCTCAATTTTTCTGGGAAGGAATCTGGTACCGGTATCCTTTAATTCCCACAGCCGGTTCAGCTTAAACAAGCGGAAATCCTGACGATGAAGGCAATAGCCAAATACATACCAGCCAGCCCATTGGAAGGTCAGATAGTACGGCTCCACAGTCCGTACCCTGTCACCCTCATTGTTATAATACCGGAAGCTGACCAGCCTGCTGTTCAGGATTGCTTCCTTAATTACAGCTATTTTATCCGTCAGAGAGCTTTTATAATGGGAGGAAAGATTAATAATGATGCTGTCCCGAACTGCTACCACCTGTTCCTTTTTTATGAAGAATTTATTCAGAAGCTGCTCTGTTCCAGCCTGAGAAGCCACGCTGTCCATGCCCTTCAGCGCTGCTACCACATGCTCCATCTCCTGATAAGTCAATACACTTTTATCTATCCGGTAGCCGTCTGCAATGGATATTCCCCCGTTGCCGCCCTGTATCGTTATTACCGGAATTCCAGCTTTACACAGATCCTCGATATCCCGGTTGATTGTTCTCCTGGATACCTCGAATTTATCTGCCAGATAAGGTGCTGTAACCTTTTCCCTCTGTAAGAG
>JAEZFH010000112.1 GCA_023437885.1 Bacillota bacterium
GGAAGAGGGAGTCCAGCCCTGGAAGAAGGATAGGGTTAAGGAGCTGAGGGAGGAAGTAAAGAAGGGAATAAAGGATCTGGCAAACCAATATTTCTTTCAGCCGCCGGAGGAGATGCTGGCAGACCTGCAGGCCGTCGGCAGGATTATGCAGGTGCTTTTTGATCTTACTCTGGAGTTCATGGATGAATTTGGCGGGAAGAAGGAAGAGAAGAACCTGATTGATTTCAATGATCTGGAGCATTTTGCACTCAAAATCCTTGTGAGGGAGGAGTCTTTGACGGATGCAGAGGGAGGCGCCATCGCAAGGCCGACCGATGCTGCAATTGAGCTGAGCGAGCAGTTTGCAGAGATTCTGATCGATGAGTATCAGGACAGCAATATGGTGCAGGAGACAATTCTGCGGAGTATCTCCAGGGAGGATATGGGAAGGCCGAACCGTTTTATGGTGGGTGATGTAAAGCAGAGTATCTATAAATTCCGCCTGGCGATGCCGGAGATATTCATGGAGAAGTATGGAAGCTACTCCTGTGAAGAGCAGACCCGGGAGGGAGAGGTCAATTATTATCAAAGGATTGACCTGGATAAGAATTTCCGGAGCAGGGAAACGGTATTGAAGTATGTTAACCAAATCTTTGAACAGATCATGCAGCGGAATGTGGGGGGGATTGTCTATGATGAGGCAGCCTCACTAAAATATGGAGAGCTATATGAGGAGGTTCTTTCTCCGGAAGATATGCCGCCCGAGGAGATTTGCTCCAGAATTGCCCGGGATACGGAGCTCCTCTTAATAACAGAGGAGGATGCGGATGCTTTGCCAGATACCGGGGAAGACAAAGAGGAATCGGAGGAGGAGGAAGCGGTTTATACCAAGCGGGAACTGGAAGCCCGGGCTATCGTAAGAAGAATTAAGGAGATCATCAATCCGGAGACCGGAATGATGGTATTTGATCAGAAATCCAGGCTTCACCGCCTGGCAAGATTGAAGGATATTGTTATTTTGCTGCGAAGTATGGCAGGATGGTCGGATGTTTTTGTTAATACACTGATGCAGGAGGGAATTCCGGCTTATGCGGATACTGGCACAGGATATTTTCAGACGCTGGAGATTACGAGCATTCTAAATATGCTGAGGATCATTGATAATCCGAGACAGGATATTCCCCTGGCTGGGGTACTGTATTCTCCCATGGTTGGTCTGACGACCACAGAGCTTGCATTCATCCGGGCATCCCACCGCAATGTCAGTATGTATTCTGCGTTGCTTCAATATGCGGAGGAAGAATTAGGCCAAGGTGCAGAGGAGATGTCTGGTCGAACTGCGGGAGAAGTTCCTGTCCAAGAGGCAGGGAATGTGTCCGGTCGATTCACGAAGGAATTGCCCGGTCAAGGTACGGAGGAAGCATCCAGTCAAGGTGCAGAACAAGTGCCCGATCAGGGAGCAGGAGAGGCTGGACAAGACATAAGGAACCGATCTGACCAAGCAGCAGATGAAGTGTCCGGGAATTCATTAAAAGTCAAGGTTGCCGATTTCTTGAAACAATTAGAGGAGTTTCGTTTATTGGTGAATCACACGCCAATTCATGAGCTGATCCAACTCGTGTTGGATAAAACCGGCTATTACTACTATGCAAGTGCCATGCCGGGCGGAGAGCAGAGGCAGGCCAATATGGATATGCTGATTGCCCAGGCTGTACGGTTTGAAAAGGGAAGCTATAGCGGATTGTTTCATTTTATCAGGTATATCGAAAAGCTTCATAAGTATGAGGTTGATTTCGGAGAGGCAGCGACAACCGGGGAACAGGATAATACCGTACGGATTATGAGCATCCATAAGAGTAAGGGACTGGAGTTTCCGATCGTGATTGTGGCCGGTATGAGCAAGCAGTTTAACACCCAGGATATCAGAAGCAGCATTGTACTTCACAGTGAGCTTGGCGTCGGGCCGGATTATATCGACAGCAAATTAAGAACGAAGGTCCCTACCTTGCTCAAAAAAGTAATACAAAAGAAGGTTCAGATAGAGAATCTCGGAGAAGAATTGCGGGTATTATATGTTGCCATGACCAGAGCCAGGGAGAAATTAATCCTCACAGGCTATTTAAAATCCATGGAAGGGATTAGGAATAAGGAATTCTCCTTTTTTGAGAAACTGTCGGCAAAGAGTTATCTGGACTGGGTATTGCCGGCGATGGTTAATTGCATGGGAAGTGCTCCCGAAAGAGAAGAAGGTTTATTTTTCTGGAAACAGAATTCCATGGTAATCACAGTAATGACCCGGAATGAGATTTTGCGGGAGGAGATAACAAAGCAGATCTTTAGGAACAAAGATATTCGGGAGCTGGAAGAGATGCATCAGGATAAAACCTATGATTTTGAACTGAGAGAAGAAATTAAAAGCAGATTTAACTATGAATATCCCCATCAAAAGGAAGCTGCCTTAAAGGTGAAAATGACGGTATCAGAATTGAAAAAGCTGGGTCAATTCCAGGATGAGGAGCAAAGCCTCAATCTGTATCATAGCAACCGTGAGAGGCTCCGGGACGAGGAGGGCACGGTACCTGCATTCCTTCGAGGGAATGAGACGGTCATCTCAGGTACGGACCGGGGCAGTATCTACCATAAGGTTTTAGAACTGATTAATCTGTCTGAATTTTCGGAGGAGAAGCTGCCGCAGGAGGAATTACATCAGAGATTACAGCAGCAGTTGGATCAGATGATACGCAAGAACCGGCTGAAAGCTGAAGATATCAAAAAGTTAAATCTAAATTATATTAATACTTTTCTGTCCGGTGATATCGCGAAACGTATGTGCAGGGCTCAGCTGGGGAATAAGCTTTATAAGGAAAAGCAGTTTGTCATGGGTTTAAAGGCATCAGAGGTATTGAAGGAGACCGACAGCGAAGAATTGATATTGATTCAGGGTATTATCGACACCTTCTTTGAGGAGGAGGGTGAACTGGTATTGGTTGACTATAAATCGGATCTGGTATCGGAGGAAGAGCAGTTGGTACATCGCTATAAGGTGCAGCTTTTGTATTATAAGAGAGCCTTGGAGCAGATGATGGGCAAGAAGGTAAAGGAGATGATAATTTATTCCCTGCCACTTGGAAAAGAAATCCGAATAGATGAGTAGAAGTTGGTTACACTCTAGTCAATAAAGTATAGAATATAATGTAAGCGTAGTGAGGATAGTGCGAAACTGATTCTGAAAAAGCCAGCATCATTGAGTCACTTGCACAGCAAGCTTGCTTGCGATTCCCGATTGGTGAAAACAAGAGCAAGCGGTAAATCACTTACTTTATGTTAACAAGATCATGAACATGACTTTTTGTTCATGATAAATAGTAAAATATAAATTGACAGAAGGGTGATAATCATGAGTAAAAAACAGGAAGAAATCGATCTGGACAATATAAAACCGGAAGAAAAATTAAAGTATGAGATAGCGGAGGAGCTTGGATATCTGGATAAGGTAATGGCTACCGGCTGGAAGTCCCTGACAGCCAAAGAATCCGGCAGAATTGGCGGATTAATGACAAAACGTAGAAGAGAAATGAAGAAGAATTAAGGGATAGTTTTTGAGGAATAACTTTTTGAGCGTCAGATACAACGGGTGGGATTTGGACACACGCAGAATCCCCGGAGGTGGAGGAGATAATGAATAAACCGAAGATGATAATGTTCGATTATGGTCAGACCCTGATTTCGGAGGGAAGCTTCAACGGTGAGGGCGGAGCCAAAGCGGTGCTTAAGCATGCGAGAAAGAATCCCAGTCAGATATCTGCCAGGGAGCTTCAGGAATTTGCGAAAACACTGAACCGGGAGATTGGAAGGTATGATCCGGACCCCAGCAAAGCCCCTTATATTGAGGTTCATAATCTTATGTTTCAAAGTTACTTATATGAGTATTATGATATTGAGCTGGATCTGACTCCGGAAGAGACAGAGCGGATATTTTGGGACAATGCCGCGGAGGGGAAGACAACAAGGAATGTGGAGCTTCTTCTGGATTATCTGAAGGAGCAGAAGATCAGGACAGCGGTAATCAGCAACATCTCCTTCAGTGGTAAGGCGCTGAAGGAAAGAATACATAGAATACTTCCTGACAATGAGTTTGAATTCATACTGGCAACCAGCGAATATGTATTTCGTAAGCCCCATAACCGCATATTTGAGCTGGCTCTGCGAAAAGCCGGCGTAAGGCCCCAGGAGGTATGGTACTGCGGGGACAATGCCTATTATGATGTGGAGGGTGCCCGCCGGATGGGGATTTTTCCTGTATGGTACCGGGGAGCCTTAGAGGAGCATAATAAGCAGCAGCCCAGGGAGGAATGTCTCACCATAAACGACTGGGCGGAGATGATTGAGTTAATAGATAAAATCCCTTCAGAGTAAGACGGTTTAAAGTAAATAATGGCTGCAGATGTGGATACTCCTTGCGGAGAGCCACGTCTGCAGCCTAACTGTTTTGTTATTAATTTCAGCGGCAAGCATTTATAATTTGCCCTTAGAGGTAGTTTATCCCCTGAGGCTGATATGGTTAAGCTTAAGGTTATCTACCCCAAGGAAGCCTTTAATCGCTACACAGACACCGCCAAGTAAAATGGAAGTATCCTGGAGTACCGATGGAACAATGCGGAGATAGCTGTTCATCCTGCTGGTTAAGGCGGCTTCAATCTTCTCTGTGATGTGGGGGAAGAAGATGGTGAAGGAGCTGTTAATAATCACGATATCCGGGTTGTAGGCATTGAGGATGTTATTTACGCCGATGGACATATATTTGACGAAATCATCCATGATCTTAACGGCATCCGCATCACCGGCCTCATAAGCAGTGCTGAATTGTTCAAAGCTCATCTCTTCCGTATTCTTCATTCTGGCAAATTCATGGAGCAAATTCCGTTCGGAAGCATACTGCTCAAAACAACCCTTGTTCCCGCAGGGGCATTGCCTGCCGTCAATCTCAATAATCGTATGGCCGAATTCGCCGGCCCTGCCGTTATAGCCAGTATATAGCTGATGGTTTACGATAATGCCGAGACCGATCCCGGAGTGGACGCTGATATTGGCTATGTTTGCGTAATCATATTGGAAGGTTTTCTCACCGATAACGGAGAGATTAGCTTCATTTTCCAGATAGACGGGAGTATTAAAATGATCCTCCAGGCTTTCTGCCATATTAATTCCAGACAAATTATAATAAGGTGCAAAGGACACCTGGTTACCCGCAATCACACCATGAATTCCCAGAGTGATCCCGACCAGATTATAGGGGGTCTCCTTGGGCAGCTTCATAGATTCTACCAGATCAATCAGGACATGGATCAAGTTGGCGGAATTCTTCGGAGTTTTGATCTGCTTTAGACTGCAGTCCTCACCGATCAGGTCCGATACCAATGCGGAGATGGTATCAACACCGAGATCGATGCAGATAACATAGCCGGCTTTTTTATGGAGGCTTAATAAAATCGGCTTGCGTCCCAGATTGGTATCATCGCTTCTGATTTCTATTACCAGCTTTTTATTGATAAGTTCCTGGACAATCGCGGAAATGGTTGCTTTTGTCAGCCCCAAATGCTTGGCAATTGCGGCTCTTGATATTGCTGTATTATTTATGATTGTCTCTAACACCAGATTAGTATTAATATCCCGTATGAGTTCCTTACTGCCTGTTACCATTACAGTCACCCTTCGTATCAATTTAATTTATCGTAAACCTTTAATTATATTGCAAAGCTTTCATTATTCCATAAATCTTCAATGATAAGTCTGCGATACCTTCATTATATCCATGTTAACATAAAAAAAATTTTTTGAAAAGAGAAATTATTAGATTTGTTTAGTTGCTTAACAAGATGCTGCTTGACATCAAAGATACAAGTTGCTATAGTTATTTCAGACATTAGTTTATTCATCAAATCAATTACTGCAAAGACTGAATATAAAAGGAGACTAAGCTATGTTATATGTAGGTGTAGATTTGGGGACCTCCTCCATCAAGCTTCTTCTGATGGAGGAAGCCGGAGAAATTAGGAATATCGTTACCAGAGAATATCCGCTGTATTTTCCGAAGCCGGGCTGGTCCGAGCAAAACCCGGAGGATTGGTATGCTGCTCTGGTGGATGGAATGAAGGAACTTACGAAGGACTGCGATAAATCTCAGATTGAAGGCATCAGCTTCAGCGGCCAGATGCATGGTATGGTTATTCTGGATGAGATGGACCGGGTAATCCGCCCTGCGATTCTATGGAATGACGGACGCACTCAAGCAGAGTGTGATTATTTGAATCATGAAATCGGCAGGGAGAAGATCTCGGGTTACACTGCCAATATGGCCCTGACCGGCTTTACCGCGCCGAAGTTACTTTGGGTTAAGAAGCATGAGCCGGACAATTTCGCTAAAATCAAGAAGGTCATGCTTCCCAAGGATTATGTGGCATATCGGCTTTCCGGTGTTCATTGCACCGATGTATCCGATGCTTCGGGGATGCTGCTGCTGGATGTAAAAAATAAGTGCTGGTCCAGGGAAATGCTGGAGATTTGCGGTCTGGAGGAGAAGCAGATGGCTAAAATCTTCGAATCATATCAGGTGGTTGGCAGCCTGACAGAGCAGGCAGCAGAGGAGCTGGGACTTTCCACAAAAATAAAGGTGATTGCCGGCGGCGGAGATCAAGCTGTGGCAGCAGTCGGAACCGGTACGGTAGGGGAAGGCAGATGCAATGTATCTCTTGGGACCTCCGGTGTTGTATTTATCTCTACCAGGGAGTTTGCCGTAGATGAGAATAATTCTCTGCACGCATTTGCCCATGCGGACGGAAGGTATCATTTTATGGGCGTAATGCTCTCAGCAGCGGCCTCCAATAAATGGTGGATGGATGAGATTCTCGGAACCAAGGATTATGGAACAGAGCAGCAGGCGATCACTAAGCTGGGTGAGAATAATGTGTACTTCCTTCCTTATCTGATGGGAGAGAGAACCCCACATAACAATCCGAAGGCAAGAGGGACTTTTATCGGTATGACGATGGATACCACCCGCGCCGACATGACTCAGGCAGTACTTGAGGGAGTGGCCTTTGCACTTCGGGATTCCTTTGAGATAGTGAAATCTCTTGGAGTTGAGATTGACCGTATCCGCATCAACGGCGGCGGAGCAAAGAGTCCGCTCTGGTGCAGGATTATTGCGGATGTACTTAATGTCAAGGTGGATAAGATTAATTCCGCTGAGGGACCTGCTTACGGCGCTGCTATTCTGGCTGCGGTCGGCTGCGGAAGATATGCTGATGTGGAGGAGGCTGCCGGAAAGCTGATTAAGGTAATCGAGACCACGGAGCAGAATCCGGAGGAAGTGGAACGCTATAACCGGAAATACGAGGTGTTCAGAGAACTTTATCCGGCCCTCAAGGGTATTTATGACAAGATGGCTTAAGTTTGCTTACTTATTCTTATTACTGATAAGTATTTCATCGGATGGTTATTTTGCTGTATTTTTATATATTGCTGTAACCCATATTTAAAGGAATAGAAGTGATTTACGAAAGTAATAATATAAAAACATAGTTCAGATAATATTCATGAGCGGTTATGTAGATGCATTCTATATGTGATACATAGCCGCTTTTTATTTATAACATGGACAATAGAATAATGCGTTAACCAATAAAATTGCGCCCATTCATACTAAACTATAATTTTAACAACTTTATTTTTATAATTATAATACTTCTGATAAATTGTTTCTTAAAAGCGGAATGCTGGTCTGGAGAAGAGACAACTTCCCCAGCAGGGGATTTCTGGCTGTTTGCAATAAAGTTTCCTGACGGTTGATTTTTTCAACCGAAGTATCGTATCATTCTATTGATTTACCATATTTATCGGATTATCATAAAAGTAGAGGTGAATAGATATGAGAGAAATTAATATATCCATGGTTATTGCCGCAAAGAGAAAAGAAAAGGGGGTTACTCAGGATGAACTTGCGGAATTCATCGGTGTCTCAAAAGCATCGGTATCCAAGTGGGAGACGGCGCAGAGTTATCCTGATATAACTCTTCTTCCGCAGCTTGCGGCGTATTTTAATATCAGCATAGATGAGCTGATCGGATATCTGCCGCAGATGACAGCGCAGGATATCCGCAAAACCTACCGTCGTTTGGCTGATGATTTTGGTAAAAAGCCGTTTGATCAAGTGCTTTCCGAATGCCGGGTGGTGATCAAGAAATACTATTCGTGTTATCCGTTGCTCTTAAAAATGGCACTCTTACTGCTTAATTATTGTTCCCTTTTGAAAGAAGAAGAAAGACAGCAGGCTTTATTACAGGAAATTGTAGATCTATGTGTTCGGATTAAAACGGAAGGCAATGATGCCCAGCTTACCAGACAGGCAAATTCTATCGAAGCGATCAGCCGGCTTTCTCTCAGACAGCCGCAGCAGGTGCTGGAGCTGCTTGGTGAAAACAGTATACCCATCTCCAATGACGATATGTTACTGGCTTCCGCTCATCAGATGACCGGGAACATTGAAAAAGCCAAGCTGATTCTGCAGGCCGGCCTGTATCAGCATTTGATCAGTCTGATAGAAACCGCGCATTCCTATTTATTCCTGATTATTGAAGATGCGGAGAAATTTGAAGAGGCTCTGCACCGGTTTATCCGGTTGTCAGATATCTTTCATGTGGAAAGTCTGAACCCGAACTCGCTCTGCCAGCTTTACTATATTGCTGCCCACGGATATGCCGTACGCAGCAACAAGGAAAAGGCATTGGATATGCTTAACAGGTATACAGACATCTGCACAGCCTTTCTGCTTCCGTTTAAACTGAAAAGTGACTGCTTCTTTGACCGAATTGAAGAGTGGTTTTGTGATGCGGATATTGATTTGCAGGCCCCGAGAGATGAAAAAACCATCAGAAGCAGCATTTTGCAAAGTGTTTTGGAAAACCCTGCTTTTCACATCCTGGACAGCGAGCCGGGATATAAAAGCATCGTTCATAAATTAACCGCATTTGCGGATCAAAAGCAAACGGAAGGAGCGAATTTTAAGGATGGACATTAGTCAATTATTACCGATTCTTATCCCTTTGGTGATTCTGGAAGTGGTGCTGACCGGTGCGTCACTGATCCACATCTTCACCCACAAGACCTACAAGCACGGGAATCGTGTACTCTGGGTGATCATAAGCTTTATTAACATTATCGGACCGGTGCTTTATTTTCTAATTGGCAGGAGTGAAGAATAATGGATATTCTCACAATAGAAAAATTGTACAAAAGCTTTGGGAACAATAAGGTCATAGATGGTCTTTCCTTTTCGGTGCCGGAGCATTCGATATTCGGCTTTATCGGACAGAATGGCGCCGGTAAGACCACAACGATGAAGATGATATTGGGACTTTTGAAAGCAGACAGCGGAAAAGTGCTGGTCTGCGGTGAGTCTGTCAATTTCGGACAAACGAAAACCAATAAGTACATCGGTTATCTGCCCGATGTGCCGGAATTCTATCCGTATATGCGTCCGAAAGAATACCTAAGGCTATGCGGAGACATCACCGGCATCCCTGCCGGTCAGATAAAAAGCCGCAGCGAGGAGCTTCTGGCGCTGGTGGGCCTTGATGGTGTCAATAAAAAAATAGGAGGGTTCTCACGCGGCATGAAGCAACGGCTTGGAATCGCCCAGGCACTCTTAAATGAACCAAAGCTGCTTATCTGCGACGAGCCGACCTCAGCGCTTGACCCAATTGGCAGAAAAGAAATTCTTGATATTCTGCTTGCTGTCAAGGGAAAGGTTACTGTTGTATTTTCCACACATATCCTTGCTGATGTGGAACGTATCTGCGATCATGTGGCAGTGTTAAAAAACGGCGGATTAGCGATTGGCGGTACCTTATCAGAGCTTAAGGCGAAGCGTAAAGCGGACAGCCTGCTTATTGAATTTATGGCGAAAGCGGATAAGGAAAAATTTATTGCTCTATTCGACGGGGCGAATGATACCCAGACAGAAACAAGTGTCATGATACGGACAGATAACCTTAGCGCGACGCAAGCAAGAGTGCTTGAACTGCTTGCCGGAGAAAAGCTGCTGCTGCGAAGGCTTGAAATCGCAGAACCAACGATAGAAAACCTTTTTTTGGAGGCGATACAATGAGAGTCTATTATGCTTTTGTCAAAAAGGAATTTACCGAGAATCTCCGCACCTATAAAATGATGCTCATGATTGTTGTATTTTTGATCTTTGGCGTGATGAATCCGCTTTTTGCAAAATTCACCCCCGAAATACTGAAAGCTGCAGGCCTTGATGCATCCGCACTCGGAATGGGTGCGCCCACTGCGTTTGATAGCTTTGTCCAGTTTTTCAAAAATGTCGGACAAATGGGGCTGCTGGTGCTTGCCATCGTTTTCAGCGGTATCATGGCAAATGAATTTACCAAAGGTACGCTGATCAACATACTGACAAAGGGGATGAAACGCAGCACGGTCATTCTTGCAAAATTCACGGTTGCAGTGGTTATATGGACAATTGCTTATCTGCTCTGCCTTGGAGTCACCTATGCCTATACCTCTTATTATTTTGCTATAGAGGATTTGAGCAATGCATTCTTAGCTTTCTCAGGTATGTGGCTGTTCGGGGTGCTGCTGGTTGCGCTTATCCTTTTGGGCGGTGTACTGTTTAAAAGTACTTATGGAAGTCTGCTTTTTACCGGTGGGATTGTTGTTGTCTTGACGATTGTTAATATTGCACCGAATCTGCGTAAGTATAATCCGGTTACTTTATCCGCCGAAAACATGGAGTTGATTATGGCACAAAAAGCTGCATCGGATTTTATACCGGCTGTTATTCTTTGTGGGGTTTTGGTTATCATTTCTGTTGTTGCTTCAATAGCGGTGTTTAATAAAAAGCAGCTATAGAATGAGAGGTATCGATCTAAGATAAACAAACAGAAGCAGGGCTGCTATGTATCCGTCCGGTATGGATGGGAACATGACAGCCTTTAATATTTGGAAGGCAGTCACCAAAAAGATTGTCCTATGGTAATATATGTTGTATGATATTTTGGTCTGCTCATCTGCTGACCTATAAAAGCAAATACATAAACCGGATAGGAGAAATACATGGCTAAATTACTAATTATTGACGGGCATAACCTGCTCTTTCAAATGTTCTTCGGAATGCCTTCCAGGATATTGAATAAGGACGGAAAGGCAATTCATGGTACTCTGGGCTTTGTCGGAGGTCTTGTTAATATCATTAAAATGGTTGAGCCTACCCATATGATTGTGATATTTGACAGGGACAAAGGCAATGAAAGGGTTGCGATCAATTCAGACTATAAAGCAAACCGCATTGATTATTCTGCTGTGCCTGAGGAGGAGAATCCCTTTACCCAATTGCCGGATATTTTCCGGGCACTGGATGATATGAAAATTAAATATGCGGAGATCAATGGCTTTGAAGCGGATGATGTGGCAGCAAGCTATGCGATCAAGTATCACAGCCG
>JAEZFH010000128.1 GCA_023437885.1 Bacillota bacterium
CTTTATGACCTTCACTATAGAAAATTTCGAGTTCTTTTTATTAATACTTGTGAGGATTACCGGATTTACCTTTACGGCTCCTTTTTTTTCGTTAAGAAATGTGCCGGTGCGGATAAAAACCGGGCTGTCTATCTTTTTAACAGCAATTGTTTTTTACAGTGTTCCATATAGTACACCTGAATATACCGGGGTCATCGGATTTGCAATGCTTGTTGTAAAAGAGGCCCTGGCCGGAGCTATCATGGGACTTTTTGCTAATATAGCCTATCATATTCTGGCATTTGCAGGACAGATGATCGATATGGAGATCGGGTTCTCCATGTTAAATGTAATGGATCCGGTGACCAGTGTCCAGACTACAATAACGGCAAACCTCTATGGCTATCTGGTTTTATTGATAATGCTGATTACTAATTTTCATCATTATTTTATAAGGTCGATCGTCGATTCCTTTCAAATCATCAAGGTAGGCATGGCAGAGCTGAGTCCGAATTTGTACATGGTAATGGTTCAATTTATTACCGATTACTTTGTGATTGGATTTCGAATTGTGCTGCCGATATTTGCAGCGATATTGATCGTCAATGCGATTCTGGGAATATTGGCGAAGATTGCCCCGCAGATGAACATGTTTGTTGTTGGTATGCAGCTCAAGATATTTGTGGGATTGATGGTGCTGGCAATGATTATGGAATTGGTTCCATCCGTTGCAGACTTTATCTTTAATAAAATGAGGGAAATGCTGCTGGATGCCATTGAGATGCTGAAGTAAGGATATTTTGCCTGTACCGCTTACAGCAGGCGCTGTTATTTATTATAGCAACGAAAAGGAAGGATAGCATGATTTCAGAGGAACAAATACGTTATTCCCTGTACCGCCTTCCTTACCATCTGCAGTTTTTCGCGGATGATGGAGATAAGACGGAAGAGCCTACGACCAAGAAGCTTAACGATGCCAGATCGGAAGGCCAGGTTGCTAAAAGCAAGGAGCTGGCTACGGCTTCGGGTTTAGCCACGTTCTTTATAATCTTAAAGGTATTTTCCGGCTATATCGGTGAAAGCTTTCAGAATAATTTTTTTAAAATATTCGGTATCATTGATAAGGTAGCCGACGAAGAAATGAATATCGCTACCATCAGCAGTATACTGAAGGATACCATCCTGACGATTATTGTGACCTGTATTCCTATCTTTATTATTACAATGATTGTTGCTTTTATCATTGAAATATATCAGGTAAAGTGGAAGGTATCCACAAAAGTGCTGAAACCCAAGTTCTCAAAGCTAAATCCTGCCAACGGCTTTAAGAAACTGATCTCAAAGGATAAGATAGTTGAGCTTTTTATCGAGCTGCTTAAGATATCGATCATATCCTATCTGGCTTATAATACATTGAAAAATGAATGGAAGACATTGTTTATTTTTTATGATATGAAGCTGGAGCAGGCAATTTTATTGATCGGCAATCTGGTAATTGACCTGGGGCTGCGAATTAGTCTTATTTTTTTGGTGATAGGGTTTGGAGATTTACTTTATCAAAAGATAAAATTTAAAAAAGATATGAGAATGTCAAAGCAGGAAGTGAAGGATGAGTTTAAAAATTCCGAGGGAGATCCCCAGGTGAAGAGCAAGATCAGAGCCAAGATGCGGGAGGTGTCCCAGAGAAGAATGATGCAGGCATTGCCGAGTGCGGATGTTGTTATCACCAACCCGACCCACCTGGCAGCGGCAATTAAATACGACAAGGCAGCCGGTGAGGCGCCGATCCTGGTGGCGAAAGGGGCGGACCATCTCGCTCAGAAGATAAAAGAGATTGCAAAAGAAAACGGGATCGAAATTGTTGAGAATAAACCCCTTGCCCGAATGCTTTATTATAATGTGGAGCTGGAAGCGGAAATACCGCCGGAGCTTTACCAGATGACAGCGGAAGTTCTTGCCTATGTATATGGGCTTAAAAATAAAAAGGTTGTTTAAGTTCAGCTTTTGTGCTGGATAGGAGGTACTAATGAAGAGAAATGATATGATCATAGGATTATTTATATTATCCGCATTCATTTTTTTGATCATACCAATGAATCCCCTGTTATTGGACATTTTGCTGGCATTAAATATATCTGTCGCAATGGTTATATTATTTAACGCTATGTTTTCGAAGGAAGTTTTGAATATGTCGGCGTTCCCGTCGATTTTACTGTTTACCACAGTATTCCGTATTTCCTTGAATGTGTCCAGCAGCAGGCTGATTCTGTTAACCGGTGAGCCGGGTAATGTCATAACTACCTTCGGACGATTTGTCGGAGGAGGTAATCTTGTTGTCGGTGTTATTGTCTTTGTTATCCTGATACTGGTTCAATTTATGGTAATTAATAAGGGGTCGGAGCGTGTAGCTGAGGTAACGGCAAGATTTACCCTTGATGCAATGCCCGGTAAGCAGATGGCGATTGACGCAGATCTGAATACCGGAGCGATTACGGATGCCCAGGCGAGGGAAAGGCGTGAGAAAATCCAGGAGGAATCCGCATTCTTCGGTTCCATGGATGGTGCGACAAAGTATGTTAAGGGTGATGCGATGGCAGGACTGATCATCACCATCATCAACATCGCTGGCGGTACCGTTATGGGAGTTCTTTATATGGGGATGCCTGCGATGGATGCGTTAGAACATTTTGCCATCCTGACCATCGGTGACGGTTTGGTTAGCCAGATACCTTCCCTGATGATCTCTCTGGCTACGGGTATTCTGGTCACGAAGGTGTCTAAGGAAGCAGATTTCGGAGATTTGCTGATGAAGCAGCTGTTCTCCATTCCCAAGGTGCTCTACATTGTTGGTGGAAGTATGATTGCCTTCGGCTTTCTGACTCCGCTTGATACGCTTTTATTTACTGTCTACGGTTTGGTCTTTATTATCTCCGGAAGGGTGATTGCTTCCAAGGTGGAAGTGGCTGCAATCGAACAGGAGGTATCCTCGGAGGAAGCAGCGGCCAGCGAGATCCGGAAGCCGGAGAATGTGGTATCGCTTCTGCAGGTAGACCCGATCGAACTGGAATTCGGATACGGAATTATTCCTCTGGCAGATGCCAATCAAGGGGGAGATTTGCTTGACCGTGTTGTTCTGATCCGCAGACAGGTGGCATTGGAGCTTGGGTGTGTTGTTCCCATGATCCGGTTAAGGGATAATATCCAGCTAAATCCCAATCAGTATATTATTAAAATCAAAGGCATCCAGGTCAGCGAAGGAGAGATTCTCTTTGACCATTATATGGCGATGAATCCCGGTTATGTAGAAGACGAGATTACAGGAATACCTACCTTTGAGCCTTCCTTCCACTTGCCGGCCCTCTGGATTACGGAGAATCAGAGGGAACGCGCGGAGACCCTGGGATATACGGTGGTAGATCCGCCATCCATCATTGCTACCCATTTGACGGAAGTAATCCGAAGTCATATCCATGAACTGCTTACCCGTCAGGATGTACAGAGTCTTGTCAATAATGTTCAGGAGGCCAATCAGACCCTCGTCCAGGAATTGGTGCCCAAGCTGCTTAATATCGGTGAGATTCAGAAGGTGCTTCAGAACCTTCTGCATGAGGGTATCTCAATCCGGGATTTAGTTACGATCTTTGAGACACTGGCGGATTATGCCGCTACCACCCATGATACGGATGTATTGACGGAGTATGCGCGCCAGAGCCTGAAAAGAGCAATTTCCAACAAATATTTTCCTTCCGGTGAAATGACCAGCGTGGTTACGCTGGATCCCAAGGTGGAGCAGGAGATTATGGGAGCGGTGAAGCAGTCCGAGCAGGGAGCTTATCTGGCATTGGATCCCGGAGTTACCAGAGAGATTATTGAATCGGTCCAGACTGAGGTACATAAGCTGGAGGATTTGGGTAAAAATCCGATTATCATCACCTCTCCGATTGTCAGAATGTATTTTAAACGCTTGACTCAGGATTATTTTAAGGATTTAATTGTTGTATCATATAATGAGATAGATTCAAATGTTGAATTGCAGTCAGTAGGGATGGTGACAGTATAGTGATTATCAAGAAATTTCAAGCGAATACAGAAACGGAAGCAATCATGCTTGTGAAGGAAGAACTTGGCAAGGATGCGATTGTAATGAATATCAAGACCGTATCTCCGAAGGGGATATACCGGCTCTTCCGTAAGCCGGTAGTAGAAATCACGGCTGCTGTCGATGAAAATGTTACATATAAAAGTGATCGTGGAAGACCTCAGCCCGCTGCTGCACTGCCCAGAAAGCAGGTGTTTGCGGATGTTATCTATGATGATGCACAAAAGCCCGTCAATGAGCGGGGAGCTGCGCCTTCCGCCATTGAAGAAAAACTGAATAATCTTCAGAGCCTGCTGGAAAAGCAGATCAGTGAGAAGGAAAGACAGACGGGCGAAAAGGAGGAAGCGAAGGTAGCGGAGACGAATAAGAACCTTGCGTGTATCCAATTGATCTACAATCAGCTGATTAATAATGATGTAGATGAAAAATATGCCAACCAGATCATAAGTGAAATAGAGGGAACTCTAAAGAAGGATGCTTCCATGGACAATATTCTGGCCAGCATCTATCAGAAAATCATACTGAAGCTGGGCCAGCCCAAGATGATTGAGGT
>JAEZFH010000201.1 GCA_023437885.1 Bacillota bacterium
GCCATATGGTATGCTCCTGGATCCCGTATTTCCGGATGTTTTGCTCCAGTTCCCCAGCCTTCACTCCATCTCCCACAACCACCCACAGGAACGGACCATAGATTTTTTTGAAGGCAGATAAGAATTCAGGAATTCGTTCCACGCCCTTTGCCTCGTTCAGAGTGGCAGCTGTGACAAAATTAGGTATTTGGGAGGCCTTCAAAGTCTGTATCACTTTTTCGACTTCACCTATGGAAACTGCCGGCTGCTCCAGACGGTCGCAGCCATTATATAATATCTTGGTTCTTATTTTGCTGATGGTCTCTGCGATGGCCGGTTCCGAGTCAATGACACTTTCAATGGAGCCCTTGGAGGGAAAGGCCATGTACATTACGGACATCATACTGGTAATGAGAAGGTTATCCATCAATTCTTTATAGGCAGCATCTTTCTTACCGGTAAAAAACTCCCATTCCTTATACAGACTTCCCTGCTGATGGTATACCAATATTGTCTTGCTGACAGGAAAGCTCGATGTAAAAATATAAGCACTGAGTACATCGTGAAAGATATAAATATCATCCTCTGTAAAATGATAATACTCGTTCAATTTCATAAAATATCTTTTTAACCGTTCACTATCGTTGTCACTGCTCTCCATAAATGTGATCTTTAAAATGGCATCGTCCTCAATTATTGTTTCATTGAAGATATGATACATATGATCTATGTAACCGTACTTCCGGTTGGCGAGAAGCAGCCTGTAATTAACACCGCCGGGGCCTCCGGTCGGCTGAGAGGGGCATCCCCTGTCTGCAATTGAGAAAACTCTGCCGGTTAATCCTGTAGCATTATGGTCCATCATTGATTGGCCTCCTGGTATTGTCGGATCACATACGAAATCAACGAAATGCAATCGACAGAATAAGTCTGAATGTAATAAATTTCATACTATTATAGCACTATCATACCGAAAATAACAGTGAAAATAAAGACACCTTACCTGAAATTAGGAGATTTACTGTTGGAGGGCTTTCCTAAACGCTTCGCTCGTATTTTTGCTCCACCTACAAGCAGAAAGTTTTCCTCTGGCCGTATTGCATCCGCGCCTGGCATTTGTTATATTTAATTAGAAGTATAAGCTTTAGAAAGCGAAGAAAATGCAGTGACATATGGATATCCTGCAGTGAGCAGCTGCAAACCAGTGATAGAAGCAGCCTTCGGCAGGAGTATGAAATATGAAAAGGCTATTCCCTTTGTATGATACATCAGACATTTTTTAGTCACGTGTAAGTATTAAGCATTCCTGGCAATCTGCCGATAATATTTATAGTATTGGAATGAAAACCATGTTCCGATAATCGAGAAACGGGTAGGGGTGTACCCATTATGCACGGCGCAAGTGCAGTACCTTTTATCAGAAGTCAAAGTTTATCTTCTGATAATCTATATTACAGGAAGCAAAAATGAGTTTCAAAGTCTGCCTTGGACGGGCTTACATACCACATGGAGGTGTATAATGAAGAGGTTAAAATTTAATTTGCAGCTATTATTGCTGTCCGCTCTGATTCTTGTGGGATTGGCGATCCTACCTGCTGGGCATGCCTACGGCGCAACGCCGGTTCAAGTCTGTGCCGTATCTTATACAGATGAGAGTATCCTGGTACTGAATAACGGTAATTCCAAGATATACTATGCCCTTGAGGCGGAAGCCTCACGGGATAAATGGGAGGTGCTTACAGTGCCTTCTGATGCTAATCTGGACGATATCTCAGTTATTGATATTTCCTGGCTATCCTCCAATGTGGAAAATATCATTATGATTAAGGGAGATGCAAACGATACCCAGTCCAGGATTATTATTAAGAAAAAACCGATGAAGCTGGCAGTATCGATTAATTATACCGATCTTGATTCCTTAGGAGCCAATGACGGGATTGGAAGTCTCATTAATATCATGGCGACGGAGGGCGACGGTAATAATCCGCTGACCTTCGATGAACTGCAATGGAGTAAAGGAGATTCGCAGCGCTGGTTGTCTACAGATATTCTGACAAAGAGTCTTTTTGAGAGTTATCTGACGAAAGGAGTGAATCTGTATTTCCGCATTGCTCCTAAAGATGATATTGCCATAGCCAAGAATGGTACTAGTAAGCTGGATCTGTCCGGGGCCGTATCCATGTTTGCTTATACCAATCCATTTTTCTATATTCAAACCGACAGTAACGGCGACGGTATTCCGGATAGTATCAGTAAAATCGATGTGAATAATGGAATTTTTAAAGATGAGCCTTATCCGGACGGAACAAGGGGAAGGCGAGCCAGCAGTGAAGTAAAGCTGAAGATTACCAAACAGACTACGCTTCCCGTTGCAGGTGTGGACGGTTCCAAGTTTAATGTAAATATCAGATACGGACAGGAGTACCGGGTAACAGTGGAGACCGAAACGACATCCTGGATCAAGGTGACGGACCGTCAAGCAAAGCCGATTTCTCTGTCAGCTATACTGAGCGAAATAGGAGACTATGACGGTCTGACGAAGGCGTTCCCGGAGATGAAAATTGAGGTGCGTGAGTTTGCAACTGCGAAGGCCTCCGCTTCCAAGATCACAGAGACGAAGCTGAATCTCCAGCGGACGATAAAAGGAGTAATATTGGAGGAGACGGCACCGTCTACACTGGATGGCAATATTTACATAACCTATAACGGAACCAAGAATATTAATGTCACCATCCCTTCTGCTTCTGCCGAAAATCCTTATGAATATACGGTGGTGAAGCAGGGAGCGACCTTTGATTTAAACAAAGCCTCATGGACAAGCATAAGTAAAAATACAGTAGTTAAGATTCCTTCCAGTAAGGCGGTAGATTTCGGTACGCTTTATATAAGAATGAAGGAGATAAAATATAAGGCGAAAACAGCTTCCAGCAATGCAATTGCCTTTCAGCTGGCGTCTACGGTCAAGATCTTCGACATAAGATACCCTTCAGCTCCCGCAGCAGCTAAGACAACTCTTGTCTTCACCAAGGGCTACTCAAATGCGGATGATGTCACCATTACGGTAAAACTTAATGATGTGAGTAAGATGCCCTTTGAGACAAAGCTGAAGTCAGTTAAGCTTGGAACGAGAGATGTGCCTGCCACTGCGACAGTATTGCCTAAGATCGATGAGGGAAGCCAGCCTAATCCGAATCAAGAGTATACGATGAAGATTGTTCTCAAAGTTGACGAGCTTGCAAAGATGCCTAATTGCACTGCTAAGGCACTCAGCATCTACTATGACAATGGTACCGTAGATAAGACTTCGACAAAATTGACTATAAAGAATCCAACTCCAGCTTCGGGATTAACCACTAATCTGGAACCTGGAACGGCTGTAGGTGCTACGGCATTGACGGTAGTTAATCCTATTGGAGCCGATAATGTCCTGGTATATCAGATTGGAACTGCTGAGGTTACAGGTGTGAACACAGAGGATGTATTCAGTACTGGGAATGCTTTTACCTCCGGTACGGATGTGTCAGTGACAGCAGGAAATTATCTGACCGTATATGAGATTAATAAAACTACAAAGAAGGTAGTTAAATATAAATCTGTTAAGGTCACTGCAGATAAGATAAAGCAGTAATATAAAGCAGTAATAAAAAGGGGAATAGTTTTCAAAGCTTCACTGAGCTGTTCCAGAAGAATGCAGAGGCTTAGAGGTATGAGATTTTTATAAGGAATCTACCTACTGGTTTGTAAGCGGTTTTAAGCCTGCATAGCTATGTAATTCCCGGGATTTTGGAGTATAAGGGCCGCATAAAGATATGTGAGGCCGGAAGGAACCGAATAAACATATAATATCCAAGCAAATTTGTGCCGTAGCCAGTTACGGCACAAATTTTGGATGGATAAGATTAAATGAGTGGAGGCAGCTATGATTACCATAAGCGTCTGTATGATTGTTAAGAATGAGGAGAGGGTATTGGCGCGATGCTTGGATTCTCTTCATGGACTGGCAGATGAAATCATCATTGTGGATACCGGTTCTACCGATTCCACAAAACGGATTGCTGCAGGCTATACGGATAAAATATATGATTTTCAATGGGTCCATGATTTCTCAGCCGCCAGGAATTTTTCATTTTCCAAGGCTTCCATGGATTATATCTATGTGGCGGATGCCGATGAAGTAATCGACGAAGAAAATTGGCAGCGTTTTCTCTTGCTTAAACAGGGATTGCTTCCGGAAATTGAAATCGTGCAGATGAAGTATGCCAATCAATTAGCTTACAATACTACCTATAATTTTGATATGGAATATCGTCCCAAGCTGTATCAGCGTCTTCGGACGTTTCATTGGGTGGAGCCGGTGCATGAAAATGTTAATCTGACGCCGGTAATCTATGACAGCGATATCGTGATACAGCATAGACCGGAGTCAAATCATGCAGGAAGAGATTTTCAGACCTTCCAGAAGGTGATACAAAAGGATGGGAAGTTATCTTCGAAGCTGTACGGCATGTATGCAAGGGAGCTTTATATTGCCGGGAAAGATGCTGATTTTGAGGAAGCCTATGAATATTTCCATCGCTTTGCTGAAAGGGAAGAGTGCAGCGAGAGAGAGCGAAAGATTTACGAATGCATTTTAGCCAGGTGTTGCCGCCTGCGCCGGGATTTTCCCGGCTTTATGAAGCATTGTCTTCACAATATCGCGGATGGCAAGGCAAGTGCTGAGGTCTGCTATGAGCTGGGGGAGTATTATATGGAGCAAGGGGATTTTAAGGAAGCTACCATTTGGTTTTATAATGCTGCTTATGAGACAGAATGTGAATTAAATATTCACTACGCGGGAGATTATCCTCTAAGGCAGCTGGCAAGATGTTATTGTGAACTAGGCAACCGGGAACAGGAAGAAGCATTCAGAGCCTTATCCGAGGCATGGAGCTTGGAAGATAAGAGGTGATTATACTTGTTGCAAAGCATCAGGGATATCTTTGAACATAATATCAGGTTATTGGGCGGGATGGATAAGGCGATTTATTATTTCCGGGAACAGCAATGTGATAAGGCACTCGGGCAGATGGCTAATTCCATGGACGAAGCGCGTCTGATTATCGAAGCAATCATAACAGACCGTGAATACTTTAACCTGGTGGATACGGAATCCATGCTGGAGATGCTGACTGGGATTCTGGAAGCAAAGAAAAATAAAGATTTTGTGCTCTTAGCTGATTTGTTGGAGCTTCAGTTAATAAATTTTCTGATCGGTGTTCAGGAGCTGATTATCAGCAAAGAGGAAATTGTATTTGATGAGGAGATTTACCGTGATAATATTCAGTTGCTATTGGAGCATAGCGAAGGCTTCGAAGGCGGCCTGTATGAGCCCCTGAATACCGCTCATCTCTTAGAGAGCGGATACCGCATTGAATTCACCTCCAGCGGACTGATGACATTGGCGGCAGAAAATCAAGGGTCCACGTTCTATTTCCATACGAATAATAAAATTCGTACGGAGGCCTTTCTTTTGGCCAGACAATGGTATTCACCGGAGAAAAGGATATATCATATCTATGGCTATGGTTTGGGTTACCATATCAATGAGCTTCATGAGCTGGCACCGGATGCGGATATCGTAATCTATGAAGCCGATCTTAATGTGATCCAATTGGCCTGTGCATTTACCGGGAGGAAGGGATTGCTTCTGAATGACCGGATAAAAGTAATTTATGATCCGGAATTTATTTTGCTGCGGGAAAGGCTGAAGGTACGGGAGGAAGCGGAGGCGTTATGTGTACATTATCCTTCTTATAAGAATATCCGGAACAGCAGGGGAAGAGAGATTCTGGAGGCAGGAATTCCCTGGCTGAAAGCATTGGAATTGATCTAGAAGCAAGGCTGCTGCACGTAATATCGGTGTGGCAGCCGATTTTTAATTAAGATGGCATAATATTTAAAACTTTTGGATGATACTTCTAAAAAATAGCATATAATAGGGATAGGATAGTAAGTTATCTTGATAAATTGCACCTGGTATGGCATAATGGAATTGTAAATTCTGGAAACATTGTAGAGCTGAGGCATAAGGAGGAGATAGCATGATCTATATCTTAATTGTACTAACGATAGTGATAGGAGAGTATTTCATTAAGGACCATATCGAAACAAAGAAGGAATTGGGAGAGCGGCAGGAGATATTCCAAGGTCGGATTCTCATTCGAAAACACCATAATGAGGGAGCCTTCTTAAATTTTTTGGAGGAAAAAAAGGAGATGCTGAAAACCATCTCCGGTGTCCTGCTGGTTCTTATTTCCCTCCTGTTTCTGATAGTGCTACCCATGAAGGGGAAGAAGCTCTTTAAGCTGGGTCTTGCTCTCACGCTGGGAGGCGCGATCAGCAATGTTACTGACCGCGTTAAGCGTGGCTATGTGGTAGACTACTTCAGCTTTAATTGCAAGAAGCTGAAGAGTATCATATTCAATCTTGCGGATATGGCGATTTTTCTTGGCTCCGCCCTTATGCTGCTAGCGTCCCTGTTCTCCCCAAAATGTAAGAGAAGCACCAATAAATCCGCGGAATAATGGATGTGGCTTATTTGGTCTGGATTTAAATTCCGGGTGAGCTTGGGTTGCCACAAACCAGGGATGCTCCTCCAGCTCGATCATCTCCACAATGCGCCCATCGGGAGAGAGGCCGGATAGTTTCATATTATGCTTCAAGAAATCATTTCGGTAATAATTATTGACCTCGTAGCGATGACGGTGTCTTTCGTTAATTGTCTTTTCTCCGTATAATTCAAAGGCTCTGCTGTCCTCGGCAAGAACACAGGGGTAGGAGCCGAGCCTTAAGGTTCCGCCGATATCCTCGATGCCGTCCTGCTCGGGCATCAGATGGATGATAGGATGGGTAGTGGAAGGGTCCAGCTCAACACTATGTGCATCTTCGAAGCCGATTACATTTCTTGCAAACTCAACAAGTGCCAGCTGCATGCCAAGGCATAATCCCAGGAAAGGGATTTTGTTCTCTCTGGCATAGCGGATGGCATTTATTTTGCCTTCAATACCCCGGTCGCCGAAGCCGCCGGGAACAACAATACCGCAGACCCCGCTCAGCAAATCATGAACATTGTCCCTGGTTACTTCCTCGGAAGGAATCCATTTGATATTGATGGAAGCATTATGTGCGACGGCACCATGCTTCAGGGATTCGACCACACTGATATAAGCATCATGGAGCTGGGTGTATTTACCAACCAAGGCTACAGTAATCTCTGCCTTGGGGTTTTTAAGAGAATGAACCATCTGGATCCAGTCCGTCAGGTCAGGCTTTGGACAGGGGAGATGCAGGCAGGAGAGGGTCACCTCGGCAATATGCTCCTGTTCGAGAGCCAGAGGGGCTTCATATAAGTATTCAACATCGAGATTTTGCAGGACGTTGGAGCTGGGGACATTGCAAAACAGAGCTATTTTATCCTTGATTCCGTTCTCCAGTGGGAGTTCAGTACGGCATACGATGATATCCGGACGGATTCCCATCCCTTGGAGCTCCTTGACACTGGCCTGTGTGGGCTTGGTCTTCATTTCCCCGGAAGCTTTCAGATATGGAATCAGAGTGACATGGATCAGAGCTACATTGTGATCACCGATATCCTGCCGGAATTGCCGGATTGCCTCCAGGAAAGGCTGGCTCTCTATATCACCCACCGTTCCGCCCACTTCAATAATGGCAATATGGGTGTCCTGACTGGTATCATTTCTATAAAACCGGCTTTTGATCTCGTTCGTGATATGAGGAATCACCTGTACGGTACCTCCTCCGAAGTCTCCGCGTCGTTCCTTGGATAAAACGGACCAGTAAATCTTCCCTGTAGTCACGTTGGACATCTTATCCAGGCTTTCATCGATGAATCTCTCGTAATGACCAAGGTCAAGATCCGTCTCTGCTCCATCGTCCGTCACAAATACTTCACCATGCTGTATGGGATTCATGGTACCTGGATCAATGTTGATATAGGGATCAAATTTTTGCATGGTTACATGGTAACCGCGGGCTTTTAACAAACGCCCCAGGGATGCGGCAGTAATTCCTTTTCCCAGACCCGATACAACGCCGCCGGTAACAAATACATATTTTACAGCCATGATAGCCTCCTCCTGAATAATCGATATTATTTCTCATTAGAGTAATTTTACGCAATAAAAAAAGCCTTCAACCTGAATAAATAATAGGGTTTAAGGCAAAATGGGTGAAGTTCGCCGGCCGATCCTGATTGGTGGACCTTAAACCATGTACCGGCTCCCTTGCTGGTATAATGTACAATTTTTGCTATAGTATACTACATGCAGTGTAATAAGTCAATTGCCACCACATAGACAATTTAAGTGAATAGTATATACTGCGAATGAATAATCTGTCAAGAGAAAAATTTTACGGTATATATTTTATTATGGAAGCAATACTTAGATACACAGGTTTTTTATGATGTAGACGCTTATGTCCATGTCATAATGAAAATGGAACGGGCAGGATCAAGCTTGCTTGAAGCCTGTGACGGATGCAAAAAATTATGAATATGCTTTTTATTCATGATATAATGAAAGCGTAGTGAGCATGATGCGAGCTTGCTTGCAAGCATTCGATCGGAGCTGGAGATCATGAACGAAGTTCATGCTATAATAATGCAGAATGGCTTGCATTTTGCAATAAAAAGGCTTATGGTTAAGTTGTACACAATTTAATCACAGAATTTTAAGAACAATTTTATTGATTTATGGAAAGACTATCAGTATAATGAAAGCGGAATGAGGAATTGCAAGCTTGCTTGCGAATTCCGATTGGAGCAATAAGATCATGAATGCGGTTTACATTCATGATATAATGAAAGCGGAATAGAGAATAGTGCGAGAAGAACACTCACACAGCAAGCGTGCTTGCGAATTTCGATTGGAGTGAGAGATCATGAACATAGCTTACGTTCATGATATAATGAGGTATACGGTTCCATATTGGCAGAATAGGAACTTGCAGCACGGGAAAGTATGGATCCGTCATAAACTTGCCAGCAAGCTTTTCTTCCATATACGAATGGTTCTATGAACAGGAGGATTTCATGGATAACAATAATAAACAGAACAAAAATGGCTCTCCCAACAGGATGGTCATCATAATTACCCTTATATCCGCATTGGTTATATGGTATATGTTTTGGACCTTATCAGAACAGATTAAGGACAGCACCAATAAAGAGATTACTTATAATGAGTTCCTGCAGAAGCTGGATCAGGGGGAGATAGAATCGGTAGTAATCAAGACCAATAATACCCTGTCGATTACCCCGAAGAAACAGCCCGGCGGAGCGCTGGATATCACATATTATACCGGCTACATCTATTATCCGGAGCTGGTGGACCAGTTGAATAGAGCCAAGGTGAATTATTCGGCAGAGGTAAATGACAATAGTGCTTCCATAATAACAACGATTTTGTCTTATGTTCTTCCCTTTGTGGCCATCTATGTGGTGATGTGGTTCCTGTTCCGGACCATCTCAAAGAACAGCGGCGGAGTGATGGGAGTTGGAAAAAGCAATGCCAAGGTCTATGTGGAAAAGCAAACCGGAGTAACCTTTAAGGATGTGGCAGGTCAAGAGGAAGCGAAGGAATCAGTTACAGAGATCGTAGATTTTCTTCATAACCCTACTAAATATACCAGAATCGGAGCTAAGCTGCCGAAGGGAGCGTTGCTGGTAGGACCTCCCGGAACAGGTAAGACTCTTTTGGCTAAGGCGGTAGCCGGAGAAGCCAAAGTGCCCTTTTTCTCTCTTTCCGGTTCTGATTTCGTCGAGATGTTTGTCGGAGTTGGTGCCTCCAGAGTAAGGGATTTATTTAAGCAAGCCCAGCAATCCGCTCCCTGCATTATCTTTATCGATGAAATTGATGCTATAGGTAAAAGCCGTGATTCTCATTACGGCGGAGGAAATGACGAACGGGAGCAGACCCTGAACCAGCTGCTGGCCAATATGGACGGCTTCGATTCCTCCAAAGGCTTGGTTATCCTGGGAGCAACAAACCGTCCCGAGGTACTGGATAAGGCGCTGCTGCGTCCAGGCCGCTTTGACCGGAGAATTATAGTGGATAAACCTGATCTGAAGGGGCGGGTGGATATCCTTAAGGTTCATGCTAAGAATGTACTAATGCATGATTCCGTAGATTTAGAAGCAATCGCAAGGGCAACCTCCGGTGCGGTTGGCTCCGATCTTGCCAATATGATTAATGAGGCTGCTATTCTTGCAGTAAAGCAAGGAAGAACCGTAGTAACCCAGGATGATTTGTTTGAATCGGTAGAAGTGGTAATTGCCGGCAAGGAGAAGAAGGACCGTATCCTCAGCAAGGAAGAGAAGCGGGTAGTTGCTTATCATGAGGTAGGTCATGCCTTGGTAACTGCACTGGAGAAGAATGCGGAACCGGTACAGAAGATTACCATCGTTCCCAGAACCATGGGTTCTCTGGGCTATGTAATGCAAGTGCCGGAGGAAGAAAAATATCTGATGAGCAAGGATGAGATATTAACACGTATTGTCACTCTTTACGGAGGCCGTGCCGCTGAGAAGCTGGTATTTGAGTCGATCACAACCGGTGCTTCCAACGATATTGAGAAAGCAACCTCCCTGGCGAGGGCCATGGTTACCCAGTACGGTATGTCCGACAAGTTCGGGCTGATGGGGCTGGAGTCTGTGGAGAACCGGTATCTGGATGGCAGGGCAGTACTGAACTGCGGCGAAGAAACTGCCGGAGAGATAGATAAAGAGGTTATGCAGATATTGAAGACCTGCTATGACAGGGCCGAGGAGCTTCTTTCAGGTAACCGCGAGGTATTGGATAAGATAGCAGAGCATCTGATTACCAGAGAGACCATAACCGGTGAAGAGTTTATGAAGATATACAAGGAAGTGAAGGGAATAACCGAAGAGCCGCGAGCAGAGCTGGAGGAGAAAACAGAAGAGAAGCCTCTGAACTCACAGCAGGAATCGACGGAAGTTTAATTTTAATTGAATATAACGAGGAAAGGCAGAACCGAAGGACATGCGCCGCTTTATTAACAGTCATAATGAAAACTGTTATAGCAAAGAGGAGCTTGTCAGTAATGGTTCTGCCTTTGTTATAAGCTAATCTTCCAAGGAATACAGTGCTGCCTGCGTAGCATGGATTAATGTGGTGTCGAAGAGGGGGAAGGAGGTATCGGACTGTTCGACCAGTAATCCAATCTCCGTGCACCCTAGGATTATTCCTTCCGCCCCTGCGTCGGTCATGGAAGCGATAATACGCAAAAATTCCTGCTTTGAGAGATGTGAGATAATTCCAAGACAGAGCTCATGATAAATGGTTTTGTTAATGAGCTCCATATCTCCCGGCTCCGGGATAAGAACCTCCAGCCCGGCATCAATCAGCTTTGATTTGTAAAAGTCCTGCTGCATGGTATATTTTGTTCCTAACAGTGCAACTTTAGCTATTCCCTGCTTTTGAAGCGCTGCCGCCGTTGCTTCGGCGATGTGAAGGACTGGTATGGTAATCTTTTGTTGTATCCGATCCACTACCTTATGCATGGTATTCGTGCAGATCACGATATAATCCGCACCTGCTGTCTGGAGAGCTAGTGCCGCAGCAGCTAGAATTTCACCGCTTTTCTCCCAGTCTCCCCGGGATTGGCATTCTTCGATTTCATGAAAGTCCACGCTGTATAGGATGCATTTTGCGCTGTGATAACCTCCCAGCTTTTGTTTTATTACCTCATTGATAATTTTGTAGTAGGATAGGGTGCTTTCCCAGCTCATACCGCCGATTAAACCGATTGTTTTCATAGTATGCCTCCTTTTTGCAATATTGGAATCTGCTGTGATAGTAAAATCATTCCTCATAGTCGAATAGGAATCTGCCTTAATAGCCTTTGAATAAACATTATAAAGCAAAATTTTGAAAATAGCCATTTTTTTTAAAGAAGAGAGATCACTGGAATTAATCTTCGAGTTTTTCTTTCGATTCCTGTGACTTAAAAATTTGACGGATAAGGTAGGATAAGATATAATTATTAGATAAATTGAGCACGAAAAAATCCGATATTATGATCAGAGAAATAGTATGGGAAGGAAAGAGAAGCGATGATTATTCAGCATAATATGTCTGCTGTATTTACAAATCGTCAACTGGGCAGATCCACCTCGAATAAAGCAAAAGCCTCAGAAAAGCTTGGAAGCGGATACCGCATTAACAGGGCGGCGGATGACGCGGCCGGATTATCCATTTCAGAGAAGATGCGCGGGCAGATCAGAGGGCTGGAGCAAGCCGAAGAGAATCTGCAGGATGGAATATCGTTACTTCATACGGCGGACGGAGCGATGGAGGAAATCCACAGTATACTTCAAAGGATCAGGGAATTGGGTGTACAAGCTGCCAATGACACCAATGAATTTGCAGACAGGAAGTCGATACAGGAAGAAATCAATCAATTGACGGATAATATTGATGATATTACGGACAACACGGAGTTTAATGAGATTAAGATATTAAAGGGTGGGTATCTGCAGGTGAAAGCGGAGGAGACCAAGGAGGGGGAGCTGCCGTCCTGGTTCGGCATACCAAGCCAGCTTACCATGGGCGATTTGACCATTCCCGGAAACTCTGCTCCCGCAAAACATTCCTATGCATCGATTGACTTTTCTGGTGTGGATGCAGCCAATATTAATGAACTGATTGGAAAAGGCTTTTATTCCACCTGTTGTACCTGCACCGAGAAATATAGCATACGGTTTTTAGATACCGAGGTAGCATCCTCGGGAAGTCCCAATCCAATAATCAATATTAATATCAGCGGAATATCAGCACCGGAGGAGCTGGTGGATAAGATTCTGGCTCAGGGCTCTCCCTATATGAATCATTACACAAGCCTTATGAAGGAGCCTTCGGATGCTAAAAAGCTGATTTTATATGATTGGCGGGAGAATCAGGCTTCGGATGCGGCAAATGGATATGGTGTTGTTGGAAGCGGATATATCAAAACGACGGTGACAAAGACAGGAGATACTGCCCTGAATATTCAGGCAGGAGCGAATTCAAATCAGAAGATCGGAATAGAGCTTCCCCAAACAGATACCTTGCAGCTTGGGGTCAGGGGGATCAATGTACTGAATTCTGAAAGTGCAGGCCATAGTATCTCCTTTGCAGAAAATGCAATTAGGAACATCAGCCGGGAACGCAGCCGCCTTGGGGCGATAGGAAATCAAATGGAAGCTGCGGCTTCCAATGTGGGAACTACAGCAGAAAATTTAACAGCATCGGAATCAAGAATCAGAGATCTGGATATGGCCAAGGAAATGGTGGAATTATCCAAAAGTAGCATATTGCAGCAGGTAGGGCAGAGCATGATGACTCAAAGTGTTCAAAATACGGAGGGGGTTTTAATGCTCCTGAGGTAATCGGGAAGAAGGCGGGCAGATATGGGATACCGGGCACATTCATCTGCTCGTTTCTGCTGTTCTCTGATTCCTGATCAATACTTATTAAGGCACGGGTGGAGTGCGAGAAGGAATTTTGTATCGCAGCAACTCATCGGATGAAGTATGGCGAAGCCTTTCCATCCTGAATTTGCGATGTTTCGAAAGAACGGAGATTATTATGTTTAACATAGAAGAAGAACTGAAAAAACTGCCGGCAAAACCCGGTGTCTACATTATGCGGGACGATAAGGACACAATTATCTATGTGGGTAAGGCAATTATATTAAAGAACCGGGTACGCCAGTACTTTCAGAACAGCCGGAACCATACGGAGAAAATCAGGCAGATGGTGGAACGGATTGACCATTTTGAATATATTATCACCGATTCGGAGCTTGAGGCACTGGTGCTGGAATGCAACCTGATTAAAGAGCATATGCCCAAGTACAATACGATGCTTAAGGATGATAAGACCTATCCCTATATCCGGATCACGACAAACGAAGCCTTTCCGAGGGTTTCCATTACCAGGGAGATGAAGAAGGATAAGTCCAAATATTTCGGACCCTATACCAGTGTCAACGCGGTAAAGGATACGCTGGAGCTGCTGCGCAGAATCTATAAGATCCGTACCTGCAGCCGGGTGCTTCCCAGAGATATCGGTAAGGAGCGTCCCTGCCTCTATTACCATATGGGACAGTGCGGTGCACCCTGCCAGGGATATATGACTCAGGCACAATATAAAGCGAATATGGATGAGGTAATGGAATTCTTAAATGGTAATTACTCCAGAGTGGGTAAGATGCTGGAGGAAAAGATGCAGGCGGCATCTGAGGAAATGGAGTTTGAGAAGGCGGCAGAGTACAGGGACCTTCTGGGCAGTGTGAAGCAGATTGCCAACCGTCAGAAAATTACTAACACCGACCAGGTAGACCGTGACATCATCGCCTTTGCAAGAGAGAAAGACGAAGCCGTAGTGCAGACCTTCTTCATCCGGGGAGGCAAGCTGATCGGCAGGGACCATTTTCATCTCTCTGGCGTGCAGGACGAAGAGGATGGTGACATTATGGCAAGCTTCCTAAAGCAATTCTATGCCGGTACTCCCTATATTCCGAAGGAAATCTTCCTGGGAACAAGGACCGCGGAGGAAGAGCTGCTTACGGAATGGCTTATGGCAAAGCGCGGGCAGAGGGTATATCTTAAGGTTCCGCAAAAAGGGGAGAAGGAAAGGCTGGTGGAATTGGCCAGAAAGAATGCGGAGCTGGTGCTAAAGCAGGACATAGAGAAAATCAAGCGTGAGGAAGCAAAAACAATCGGAGCCTTGAAGGAGTTGGCGGGCTATCTTGAGTTACCCCTGGTGGAGCGGAGCGAATCCTTTGATATCTCCAACACCTCAGGCTTTGAATCTGTTGGCTCTATGGTAGTATATGAGAAGGGCAAGCCAAAAAAGGCGGATTACCGGAAGTTTAAAATCCGCAGCATCCAGGGACCCGATGATTATGCTTCCATGTACGAGGTCCTGACGAGACGCTTTACCCATGGCCTCCGGGAGCAGGAGCAATTGAGGGAGAAGCAGATGGATGAATCCCTTGGCAGCTTCACCCGGTATCCGGATCTGATTCTTATGGACGGAGGAAAGGGCCAGGTTGGAATTGCCCTGCGGGTGCTGTCAGAACTGAAGCTGAATATTGCTGTCTGCGGCATGGTGAAGGATGATAATCACCGTACCAGAGGGTTATATTACAATAACCGGGAACTGCCCATTGACAAAAGCAGTGAGCTGTTTCGCCTGATTACCCGGATCCAGGACGAGACCCACCGCTTTGCGATAGAATACCACCGGTCCCTGCGCAGTAAGGCCCAGGTTCGTTCCATACTGGATGACATATCCGGCATCGGACCGGCCAGAAGACGTGCTCTGATGAAATACTTCCAGTCCCTGGAGGCTATATCATCAGCAGAGGTGGAGGAAATTATGAAGGTTCCTGCAATGAACCGGCAGGCAGCGGAGCAGGTCTATGAATTTTTTCATAAAAAACCTTCATGATTATGATACTTGCGAGTTTAGGAGCAGGCATAAAACAGGAAAGAATTCATTTTGGGTTTCTTTCCAAGGATTTTGGACTTTTCGAATTCCTTTTCACACTAAGCAGGCGTAATTAGCATTTACACCTGGTTGGATGTTGTGTTAGAATGTAGCAGAACATGTAATAAAGTGTTGCCGTCAAGGCGGCAGATGGAGGTAGAGATGTATACAGTTGAACTGGTTCGTCTTATTGAGAAAATGGATTTGGAGAATTGTACTCCGGACATTGATATTAACAGTATAAAGTTATCCCAGCCCGATGTTAATCGGCCGGCGCTGCAGCTGGCAGGTTTTTTCGATCATTTTGACTCAGAGCGGGTTCAGGTGATCGGGTATGTGGAAATGGCTTATATGCAGCAGATGGATAAAGACCAGAGGCTTGAGATTTTAAGCAGACTCATGGATTATCATGTGCCCTGTATCGTATTCAGCCGCAATATGGAGGTCAGCGAGAAGTTTATCGAGTTGGCAACAGAGAAGAGTGTTCCGATTCTTCGCACCTCTAAAACCACCTCTGCCTTTATGGCTGAGGTAATCCGGTGGCTGAATGTCGAATTGGCACCCCGAATTACAATTCATGGAGGGCTTGTGGATGTATACGGCGAGGGAATTCTGATTATGGGTGAAAGCGGTATCGGTAAGAGCGAAGCGGCTCTCGAGCTGATTAAGCGCGGACACCGCCTGGTAACGGATGATGTAGTTGAGATTAAAAAGGTTAGCGATGATACGCTGATCGGAACCTCTCCGGATATCACAAGACATTTTATCGAGCTTCGCGGTATTGGAATCATAGATGTGAAGACGCTGTTCGGTGTGGAGAGCGTGAAGAATACCCAGTCGATTGATCTGGTAATCAAGCTGGAGGAATGGAATAAGGACAAGCATTATGACCGGCTGGGCCTGGAGGAAACCTATATCGAATTCCTGGGCAATAAGGTTCCCTGTCATTCCATCCCGATTCGTCCAGGCAGAAATCTTGCCATTATCTGCGAATCTGCAGCGGTTAACTATCGTCAGAAGAAGATGGGGTATAATGCAGCGCAGGAGCTTTACAACCGTGTTACCAACAGCCTGAGAAAGACGGATAACTAAATAAACAATGCATAGGATCTGAGTGTCGGAGGCAGCCGGAAGCTTAAGCGGGGTTGTGCTGTATTCGGGAAAGGCCTCCGGTATTCAGGCTGAATATGCATACATTGCCAGCAACGAAGGCCATGATATTGTATGCTATAATGGAATACTTTAACAAAGTATAATATGCAGTATGCAGTTTGGGATACATAACAGCAATACAAGGCAGGTATTACAAGGTGAGCATTCCATGATATGCAGCTCAAATCATGGACAGGAAATAAATAAGGATAAAAATGAAAAGGGGATAGTTGCGGAGAAAAGGCATTTTCACAAAGCGAATTGCAAAACAACTCGCTTTGTGTATATTGTGTGTCTGGCCAATGTGAAAGCAAGGCTTTCATATGCCGAATCCGAGTCAATGTCAGAATGGAGGATTAATATGATGGAACAGGTATGCTTTGGAATTGATATTGGAGGAACAGCCGTTAAGGCAGGCTTATTTAACACAGAGGGAAAGCTTCTTCATAAATGGGATTTCTCGACTCAGAGAACGGAGGATGGCAAGGATATTCTTCGGGATGTGGCTAAATTTATTAAGAATAAAATCGAAGAGCTGAAGCTTCCCATGGAAAGTGTGGTTGGTGTTGGCGTAGGAATTCCCGGACCGGTGACCGATGACGGACAGGTATTAATGCTGGCAAATCTTGGTCTGGCTAATTTCAATATTGAAAAAGAGATGTCAGAGATGACGGGACTTAAGGTCAAAGCAGGAAATGATGCCAATGTTGCTGCCATGGGCGAATATTGGATGGGCGGAGGAAAAGGC
>JAEZFH010000212.1 GCA_023437885.1 Bacillota bacterium
ATACGGCGTTATCCATAATTACGCCATCTTCATAATTCTGGTACATATAGTCCTCCATTTACTGCTATGCCGGTATACAATCCGGCAACCAAACCAAGTTGCACTGCCAATACCTGAAAGAAGTTTATTTCAGTGCCATCTTGCGCAAGGCAGCATTACTCAAGCCTCAGCTCCTCCAGATCCCTTTGAACATGGCGGGTATCCACCGAAGCTAAGGATATTGCGGTATCTCCGAATCTCCGGACAATCTCGTTCGGCATGTATTTCGTTCCCGGCTGGTTATCAAAATCACCCAGGTAGATTACCTGTCTGGTTATCGTCCGCAGGTGGGACAATACCTGTGAGTACTTTTTCGGCTGCTCTCCGGTAATAAAAATCATATTTGAATACTGCTCCTTCGGGTATTCTGCCTGGTAAGCCGCAAGCGCATCCGTACCGGAATCATCGGGCATAACATGCAGTAACCCGTCCACTGCCTCAAATAAATCCTTTTCCTGCGCAATGCGTATCCGCCTGCAGGCCCCATGTCCTTTCTCATACCATGCAAAATAGTGCAGCTGTCCCGACATAAGCAGGGAATAGGATATGGACAAGGCACATTCCAGAATGGCATCCATAAATAACAGCCGGTTCATCTCCCTCGGCACACACAAATCGGCAAAGAGAAGTATGGAGCAGTTCAGAGGCTCGCTGAATTCCTTAATCATGAGCTGGTCCTGCTTCCTGCTGAGCTTCCAGTGAATTCTCTGCGGCCTGTCTCCCTCACGGTATTCCCTGATGGAAAATACCTCTGAGGGGTCATCTCCGCCTTTTACCGCTGAATAATAGTCACTCTCGACAATACCGGAGCGGAGCGCAAAGGATTGGTGGTCCGGTAATTCATAATAAACCGGAAGCACTGCCACCGTCAGCTCTGCCTTTTTCTTTTTTTTCAGTGAAAACAGCTTCAAATAATCGAAAACCTGAACAGACTTTAAGGATATCTCAAGATTTCCGGCATATTCAGAATATAGATTGAGAATTACAGAGGCCTTCGTACTGGCATCCACGGACACAAGAAAGCTTTTCCTGTATGCCTGTGCCGAGTAAGCATTCCTGTAGGTCAGATTAATTTTGATACCGGATATTGGAAATATGGTCGGATTGTCCAACAGAACAGAAACAGGGACTACCTCCCCCTTCTTAACCACATGAACCACGGATACCAATTCCGCCTTCAGCTTTCCGTACAAATAGCTGAGCTGGGCAAACAGCACCAGCGGCAAAGCCGCCAAGGTAAGAAAGAGAATTCCCATATAATAAGTGTTATACAAAATTGAAAGCAGGCCTGCTGCGGCAAGCAGCACCAGATATTTTACGAAATTGCGCAGCATCCAGCCACCCGTTCCTTTCTAAATGATCTACGAATGCTCTCTGGCAATGATCTTCGGAGCCTTGACGATTCGCAGAATATCCTCAAGAAGGTTGTCCACCGTTACATTGTTGATACGTGCTTTGGGTTTTAATATAATTCTATGGGCCGCCACATCCTTGAAAATCAACTGGACATCCGAGGGAAGCACATAATCCCGCCGGTTCAGGAATGCAATTGCTTTCACAATATTCATCATTGCAAGAGAACCTCTCGGACTCACTCCCAGTTCAATCAGTGGATTCTCTCTGGTCTGCTGAACCAAAAGAGTGATGTATTCATAGATGGAATCGTGGATGTACACCTCTTCCACCAGATTTTGCATGGTCAGGATATCGTCTTTCTCCACTACTTTGACAATCCGGTCCAGTGGATTTGAATTCTGGCGTTCCTTTAAGATCCCGATCTCGCTTCGTATATCAGGATAGCCCATGGACAGGCGGATCATAAAGCGGTCGAGCTGGGATTCCGGCAGCATCTGTGTTCCCACCGAACCGATGGGATTCTGGGTAGCCATTACAACAAACGGCTTGGGTACCTCCCTGGTGACGCTGTCCACGGTTACCTTCCCCTCTTCCATTACCTCCAGCAGAGCTGATTGGGTTTTGGAGGAAGTACGGTTGATTTCATCCGCCAGAAACAGGTTGCACATGATGGCGCCCGGCTTATACTGATAGCCGTCCCCATCCTTGTTCAGCAGGTGGAAGCCTACAACATCCGTCGGCAATACATCCGGAGTAAATTGAAGCCGGTGGTGCTCCAACGCCATTGCCTTAGAGAAGGCCAGGGCGAGCGTTGTTTTACCCACACCGGGATAATCCTCCAGCAGGATATGCCCTTTTGCTAAAATCGCTGTAAGAACTTTCTCTATAATAACCCGTTTACCGATGACCACCTTGTTGACCTCATCCATGATCTGTATCGCTTTACCATTGTACGGGACCATAACTTTACCTCTCCTCCCTGTCTGACGCAGTTTCTTCCAGTTATTGGACTGCCGCTTTCTGCGGCAGTTCTAAAAATGTGATAAGTTCTCGTTCATTATAACATATATTTACAAGATTTCAATTAACTCAAGCGAAATATCCGTATGAAATTATTTTACAATATTTTGTGAACTGAAGGTTTTGTATTGACTTATCCAACAAATCGTATAAAATTATCTTCATGAGAATACGATGGAGGTAGCAAAAATGAACAAGTCAAAAAAAATAAAAAAAGCCGCGATTGAAACCGGCGTACATGACAAAAGCAAGGACAAAGTTGTCAGCTCTAAGGTATTAACTATTTCAGCGGTTGTTTTTGTCGTTATATTAGTGGGAGCTTTAGTTTTCGACCAGTTTTATGAGAGCACCCTGTTAAAGATCGACGGGAAAAAGTATCATTTAAAGGATTTATCCTATTACATCCATACAGTGGAAGCCCAGTATGATTATTATGACCAGATGTTCGGCGGCAACGGTGCATATTGGAATATGTCCGCAGATGACAGCGGGACAACCACGATCCGTGATGTAGCAAAGGAAGAAGCAATTGACAACGCTATTTATAACGAGGTTCTTTATAACGAAGCCGTATCCGAGGGTTATGCCTTAACGGAGGAAGAGAAGAATACTGCACAAACCAATGCGGGAACCATGATGGAAGCCTCCCTTTCCAAAGAAATTATCGCCAAAAACGGTTTTACCAAGGAATATCTGACCAAGGTTCTCGATAAGACGACCCTGGTTTCCAGATACCGCAAGGACAAGATTGATGCACTGGATATTGACGATGAAGGAATTAAGGCAGGCATCTCCTACGATGAAAACCGGCAGTATGATATCGAATATCTCTTTACCTCCAAGAAGACCACCGGCGAGGACGGAAAATCTGTGGACAAGACAGAGG
>JAEZFH010000215.1 GCA_023437885.1 Bacillota bacterium
TTTCTCTGCGCTGGCGGGATGGTCCCTGTGCAGAACGAAGACGAGGCTGAGTAAATGGATCTTTGGCTTATTCGTCTTCTCCATGCTGATTCCCTTTCACTCCATCATGATGCCTTTGTACCGGCTCTCCCTTATTCTGCACATCAAGGATACCGGACTTGGTTTAAGCCTGATTTATATCGGGCTGGGAGTGGGTATGGCTGTATTCATGTATCATGGCTTTGTAAAGGGAATCCCGTATGAGATCGAAGAAGCCTCCTATCTGGACGGCTGTGACCGCCTGCAGGTATTCTTCCGGATCATATTCCCCATGCTGGGCAATATTACGGCGACGGTTGCAATTATGAACCTGCTCTGGATCTGGAATGACTTCCTTCTGCCCCTGATCATATTGTCTTCCTCGAAGAATTATACCCTGCTGCTATCCACGAATATGCTCTTCGGACAATACAGCAGCGACTGGCCGGCAATTCTGAGTGCTCTCGTAATGGCGGTGATACCGATTATTATTGTATATGTGCTGTTACAGAAGCAGATTATGAAAGGGGTTGTAGACAGCGCAGTAAAGGGATAAAATAATATTTCAAAAACTTGAAAGGAAAAGCATTTTGCTTTTCCTTTTTCTGATTTATAATAGACTTAATATTTGAAAGCACCAATTGTACCGCAGACCGGGGAAGGAAGAAAAGATTCGAAGCATTGTCTGGCTGGTAACAATATCAACCGTTGGAGGAAGAGCATAATGGAATGTCTTAAGAAAAAAAGGAATCTGTCCATAAGGCAATTAATTATTCTGACATTTGTATTTGCTTTTATTACAGCATCCGGAACTGTGATTTATCTGAACTATTCTTCCTGGAAGCAGTCTGTGAACGAAACAATTGTGGAAATCGAAAATGATATGAATTCCGGAATTATGGATGAGATTAACGATATCGTTCAGGTTCCCCTGGATATGAATGAAACGAACCATTATCTGCTCCAGCACGGTATCATTGATTTGCAGAACCCACAGGAACGGGAGCCGTTCTTTGCAGGAATCATGAAATCAAGCAGCACGGAAATCTACAGTGTCAGCTATGGAATGGAAAACGGAGATTATTATGGTGCGCGCAGAAACAGAAAAGGTGAGCTGGAATTATACCACAGCAATGCAGAGACCGGAGGGCACTCCTATTATTATTCCGTAAAACCGGATCTGACAGAAAATCGATTTCTGTCAGATTATGGACTGTTTGATCCCAGAACCAGAGAGTGGTACAAGGCTGCTAAGGAGAACGGGAAAGCTACCTTTTCTCCCCTATACAAGCATTTTGTGAAAGAGGACCTGGTGCTTTCGGCAGCATATCCAATCTATCGAAACGGAGTTCTACAGGGAGTTCTAGGGACACATATCGTCCTGTCAAGATTAAATTGCTATCTGAAGAACATAGTGAGGAAGCAAAAGGGAAATGCATTCATTATTGAGGCAGAAGGGGGAGAGCTGGTTGCCAACTCCCTAGATAAATCCAATTTTAACATGGCTTCCAATGATAGCTATGAAAGAATTAAGCTGGAAGCCATGGCGGATGCAGCCGTACAGAAGGCATACCAGGATTACAGGACCAGGAAAAGCGACTGCCAGGTGATATCCAGTCAAGCCGGGAAAATTCATGTGAGAATATCCGAATATAAGAAGAACGGGCTGCATTGGCTGGTAATAACCGTCTTGCCGGAGCAGGTGTTTTTTATACAGATGAACCGGCAGCTGGGAGCTTCCATGCTGATTCTGGCAGCAGCAATTTTCTTCTATATTCTGATTTATATTAAAATCACCTCATATTTGTTAAAGCCCGTGGATCATCTGGTTTTTGCCACAGAACGGTTCTCCAAGGGAAATCTGGAGGAGAGAGCGAAGATCTTCCGCAATGACGAGATTGGGAAGATTGCCGATTCCTACAACCGGATGGCGGATGAATTGCGCTCCTATATCAACCGTTTGGAGGATAAGGTGGCGGAGAGGACCGAGGAGCTGGAGGAAGCCGTACAGAAGCTCCAGGCCAATAATGAGGAGCTGGTTCGGGCAAAGGAGGAGGCAGAAGCCGCCAATATAGCAAAAAGTCAATTTTTGGCTAATATGAGCCATGAAATCAGAACGCCGATGAACGGTATACTGGGTTTCCTTCAATTGCTGGAGCATTCCGGGCTGATGGAAGAGCAGAAGGAGCACATACAGATGATAAAAACCTCCTCGGACACATTGCTGTCGGTAATTAATGATATCCTGGACATATCAAAGGTGGAAGCGGGAATGATGAAGCTGGAGCAGATATCCTTTCCATTGCGCAGCCTTGCAGAATCATGTGTTGCACTGTTTGGAGCAAGGGCGAAGGAGAAGGGGCTGAAGCTGAAGCTGGAGATGAGCCCGGAGGTTCCGGACCGTGTAATGGGAGATCCCACCAGACTGCGTCAGATTATTAATAACTTGATCAGCAATGCTGTTAAATTCACCGGGCAGGGAGAAATTAATATGGAGGTTTCGGTGCAAAGCGAGGAGGAAGCGAAGGTGATTGTCCGGTTTGTGATACGGGATACGGGAATTGGGATGAACAACGAGGACCTTAACAAGCTTTTCCTGCCTTTCAGCCAGGTGGATGCTTCCCTGACCAGAAGATATGGAGGAACTGGGCTGGGATTATCCATTTCCAAAAAAATTGTCAGCCTTATGGGAGGCGGGATTGATGTTACCAGCAGTAAGGGAGAGGGAAGTATCTTTTCCTTCTGGGTTCCTCTGAAAAAAGAGCTTCCCGGTAATGAGGCTGCAAAGGAGGCTGCCGTTTTGCAGGAAAGCATGGGAGGGGCCGCAGAAAGCCGGGAGAGCATGAAATTAATATATGGGCTGCGGCCTGAAATTTTGCTTGTTGAGGACAATGATATCAACAGAAAGTTTATGATTACATTATTAAGTAAATACCACCTGACCTGTGATGTTGCCGGCAACGGAGAAGAAGCAGTGAAAGCCTGCACGGCAAAAGAATATGATTTTGTATTTATGGACTGCCAGATGCCGGTGATGGATGGTTATGAAGCGGCAAGACGGATCAGAAGGCTGAACGGAGGACAAAAGTCCCCGGTGATTATTGCCATGACGGCCTTTGCCATGAAGGGGGATGCAAAGAAATGCTCCGAAGCCGGGATGGATGATTATTTGAGCAAACCGATTGCGGTAGAGCAGGTGATGGAGAAAATCAATCAATATTACGATCCCAACACCAATGCCCTGCCAAAGCTCCCTGTAACAGACAACCGCCTTGAAGTTGTGAATTCATTAATGAGAGATATTAATTTTACCAGAGAAGAAGCAGAAGAGATGGTGGAGGAATTTTACGGGTATGTGCTCATGAGAATAGCCCAGATAAGACGATTGGTGGAGAAGGAACAGACGGAAGAGGCGAAAGGATATCTGCATCAGCTAAAGGGCTCTGCTGCCAATATCAGAGCAAAAGAAATATCGGCATTGGCACTGGAGGCTGAGGAGGAGTTAAAGAAGGGGAGCTGTGAACAGCTCCCCCGGATACTTGATCATATTGCCGAACTTGCCTGTCAGCTAAGGGGTTGAGAGCTGCGCTTTTTTCTCTCGTCCCTCACCATCAGAATTGTCATTACCACGGCAGCGGCAAGAAAACCTATGCCTCCCAGGATTCCCGTAGGGGAGGGTCCGATGAAGGGATTTCCCCCGCCGACGGACAGATAGATGCCTGCCGCTGCGATGGAGTTCATGCTTCCATGGGCAAACATTGCAGGAATACAGCTGTTTGTCCGTATGGTCAGGAATGTAAATATAGTTCCAAGAACAATACAGAAAAGGATCATGGCAAGGATACCGGTATAAGGGAAACCGGCATAACCAGTCCCGTAATTGTGGCCCAGTGCGGTTAGCGGAGCATGCCATATGCCCCAGATGGCACCATTCATCAGGAGAACCGGAATGATTGAGAATTTTTTCTTCATCTTGGGCAGCAGATAACCACGCCAACCCCATTCCTCACCAAAGCAATTAATAATGTTAAGCATGGGACCGAGGAAGAAGGCAGTTGCAATCTGTATGGCGAGGGTCTTTTGCAGCTGGCTGGCAGTTGCCTCCACGCCGGCCTTCCGGTAAGTTTCTGCCAGTATGGTCAGATTGGGATCAAACTTGGAAGGGTTTAATGCAAAATAGATAACAGCACCTAAAAGGGTCAGCAGAGCAGGGCCAAACCAGGAAAGAAGATAGTAAGGAAGCTTGCTTTTAAAACTCGGCATTCTCAAAAGAGAATTGCGAAACCCTTCTTTTGTAATTAAGCGGGTAAGCAATACCCCCAGAGCCGGGATAAACATCACAGTGGATACCAGGAGCTGGCCGACCATGGCAAGCTGGGTATCCACTCCGGTTACCAGGGGCCGGATGACTCCGATTTCTACAATATAGGTGATAATAAAGGTGATCGCCAGAAATAAAATGATTCGCCTGGTTTCCAATTTGGGGTCAGTGCCCGGTGCTCCGGCTTCGGGGCGATGACTTGATTCTTGAACGGTATTGGTATCCATAGAGTCCTCCCTGCATAATTTTACTAATATAATAGCACAATATAGTAACAATTTCCATACTCATCTTATTGCAGAAGGAATGAAAAGCCGCCGATTTATCATTCCTATCTCAATGAACGGAGATTAATTAGCCAAGGTATCACCATGGAAATAAGCCCTCTCAGGAATGAGATAGTATCAGGGTTTTTGCAAGGACCCGGCTTTAATAAAGTATGTCGTTGCTTACGGTTGTATAGAACATATTCTTGATTTCCTCGGGATGATCCGTCTGTCCCAGAATCCACATCAGCTTGCTTACCACCGCCTCGGTAATCATATCATAGGCCTCAATAATACTGACCTGGTTCTTCAAATCGTGCCCGACCTGATAGATATTCATATCGCTGCCTTCGTTGGGGACCTGGGTAGTCATCACAACCGTTCTGCCCCTGCTGATCCAATCCTGGATTACTTCAAGATAATGGTAGTGGGAAAGCGAGGGGATACCGCCAACGCCATAGCTTTCTATGATAACTGCATCGTATTTGGTAAACATGTAGTTCAATATATCGGAATCTGCCCCGGGAGTCAGCTTGAACAGACCGACTCTGGGATTTAACTTGTCGTAAAAAACCGGTGCCGCCTGCTTCGGCTGAGTAATATACTGGATTAAGTGTTCATCCTGTATGATTGCGAGGTTGGGATAGTTTATACTGCGAAAGGCCTGAAAGCTTTTGGAATGTGTCTTTCTGCCCCGGGTTCCGAGAATAACCTTGCCGTTGAAGACGATCTGAACGCCGCTGGCCTGGTCAGAGGAGGCATAGAGGAAGCTGTCGAAGAGATTGGTTTTGGAATCCGTGACCTCCATATGAATGGGACGCTGGGCTCCGGTGAGTACAATCGGCTTCGGGGAATTCTGAACCAGATAGGACAGGGCAGCGGCAGTAAATGCCATGGTATCGGTGCCGTGGCTGATAACGAAACCGTCATAATCATCATACCGCTTTCGAAGGGTTTGGGCCAGAAGTACCCAAATATCTGGAGTGATATTGGTACTGTCCATATTGCAGACCTGAACCGTCTCCACCTCACAGATTTGGGAAATCCCCGGGATATACATCAATATTTCCTCGGAGGTAAGCTGGGGCTGGAGCCCGCCCTGGGTTGATTTCGTTGAGGCAATTGTCCCCCCGGTTCCGATCATAAGAATTTTTTTCATAAAATCATCCTTCTTTTTTATAGATTCTTGTTTCGTATATTAAGATATAGTTTATCTGTATCGACTAATGATTAATACGGTTTTTATCATATTTATCATAATATAGACAGAGTGGAATGGCAATAGCTACAAATATTAGATTTTTCGGAAATGAAACGGCCGCGTTGCAGTTCAGTCTGTCTTTTTGCTATTCTCATTCTAAAGAGGTACATGTCTACGAATGAATACATAGGAAGAGCGGCAAAAGACAATAATATCTTCATGCGGCAGCAGAGGAAAGCAGGGGGGCGGGACTTATCCCTGGTCGCTGCACAGGAACCGTCTTGTAAGGGATAGAATGCTTTTGTATTGAATTATGTGGTATAATGTCGACAGACAATATACCACAGCCGAAGCGAAGCGGAATGCGCATATTGGCGCGAAGCACCAATACACATTTATGCATATACATTCATGTACATTCATGTACATGCGTGCAGTAACTTATAAACGCCATCATGCAGTGCTGATTCCATGAGCATATGCAGTGATGTATATAAATTTATATGTGGGTGAAACGGTACACATAATATGATAAAAGGGGATGGTGCAATATGGGTAATACACGGTACGCAATCAATCAGCAGCAATCAATCCGGAAGCTGAATTCAAAACTTCTATATGTGTCTACCTCCAAATACGAGGGAGACTGGCACAGTACCATGCACTCCCATTATTTTGCGGAGCTTTTCTATGTGGTCCGGGGAGAGGGAAGCTTTATGGTGGAGGATAAGATCTTTCCGGTGAAGGAAGGAGATCTGGTGATCATCAACCCCAATGTCGAGCATACGGAGAAATCGCTGAATGCAAGCCCTCTGGAATATGTGGTTCTTGGAATTGACGGCCTTGCTTTCAGCTTTAATAAGAAGGATGCGGAAGTCCCCTTCAGTGTCTTCAATTTCCATGACAATAAACAGCGGATTCAGTTCTATATGACCAACATGCTGACGGAGATCGAGGAACAGAAGCCGGAATATGAGCTGATCTGTCAGAACCTCCTGGAGGTGCTTTTGATCCAGATCATGCGCAATGCGAATTACCACCTGATTGCGGCGGATATTGTAATGTCCAAGAAGATCAACAAGGAATGCAGCAGAGTAAAACGGTATCTTGATTCCAACTATATGGAGCATATTACTCTGGACAAGCTTGCGGAGTTTACCCATATGAATAAATACTATCTGATTCATGCCTTTACCAAGTATTCGGGTATGTCTCCCATCAGCTATCTCAATTACCGGCGAATTGAGGAGAGCAAGAACCTGCTGGAGACCACCGACATTTCCATTGCCCAGATCTCCAATGGAATCGGCTTTTCCTCCCAGGCATATTTTGCCCAGGCCTTTAAGAAGGAGCAGGGGATTTCTCCGAATGAGTACCGGAAGAAGAAAAAGCCTGCTGATTAATTTCAGGAGAAAGTTTGGTAAAAGTGCCTCAAATCCGGCATATTTTAGTAAGATAATTGTAAATAGCAAGATTCCTAAAAAATTACGCAACATACAGATTGATGGTACCGGCGCTAAAATCTATAATAAAGCTATGCTCCAGACAGAGGTTTTACGTGGAGCATAGCAACCTATGGCTATATGGATAGCCATCATATCATTGGAGGAGGTTAACATGAAGAAATTAGTATCATTAATTTTGGTTTTAGCAATGGTAATGTCCCTGATTGTCGGATGTTCCAAGCAAGGCGGCAATAAAGACGCTTCTGCGGATCCGACAAAGGCTCCGGCAAGTGAGTCGAATGAGGGAAAGACAGAGGAAACACCGGAAGTAACCGATCAGGTATTAAAGGTGGCAGCTCTGGAAGGCGGTTACGGTGCAAGCATGTGGACAGAGGTGGTAGCGGCTTTTGAAGCATCCCATCCGGGAGTAAAGGTTGAGCTTACCGTTGACAAGAAAATAGAGGATGTTATTTCCCCCGGCATGAAGGCCGGCGATTATCCGGATGTGGTTCATTTGGCAACCGGACGTGAGGCGGCTCTTACCGAGACCCTTACAAAAGAGAAGGCATTAATGCCCCTGACCGATGTTCTTGAGATGAATGTACCTGGTGAGAACGTGAAGGTAAAGGATAAGATCATCGGCGGCTTCGTGGATACTCTGGCTACCAATCCTTACGGTGACGGCGTAACCTATTATGCTCCGATGTTCTACAGCCCCTGTGGTCTGTTCTATAATGCCGGCTTATTGGAGTCAAAGGGCTGGACCGTTCCCAAGACCTGGGATGAGATGTGGGCTCTGGGCGATAAGGCTCTGGCAGAAGGAATTTATTTATTCACTTATCCTACTACAGGTTATTTTGATGCCTTTACTTACGCTTTGATTGCTTCCATCGGCGGCGCACAGACCTTTGATGCAGCAATGACTTATCAGGATGGTATCTGGGAAAGCCCGGAATTATCCAAGTATTTTGAAATTGTGGGCAAGCTTGCAAAGTATACCGAGCCTACCACAGTTGCTAACGCAAACAACGAGAATTTCACCAAGAACCAGCAGTTAATCTTAGACAATAAAGCAATCTTTGTTCCTAACGGTACCTGGTTACCGGGAGAAATGGCAGAGGCTCCGAGAGCAGAGGGCTTCCAGTGGGGCTTCACGGCACTTCCTGCATCGGATGCAGCCGGCAGCGGTTATTCCTTTACCTGGTTTGAGCAGATGTGGATTCCGGCACAGGCACAGAATGTGGAAATGGCAAAGGAATTTGTTGCCTATATGTATTCGGACGAGGCAGCAGCAATCTTTGCAAAATCCAATGCAATCCAGCCCATCGTTGGTGTAAGTGCAAATCTGGAAGGTGACAACAAGATGTTCTACAGCATCTATGATACCGGAGCTAAGGCAGTCATGGGCGGCTTTGCTTCCACAGCACCGGTAGAGGGTGTTGATATGGCAGCTACCTTATTCGGAACCGTGAACAGCATTGTAAGCGGCGACAAGACAGTAGCGGACTGGCAGGCAGCAGTTGAAGCTGCAAGCGATCAATTAAGAGCAGCAATGGAATAAAACAATGGGAATGGAAGGGGACTTCTGGAATGGGAAATTGCTTCTGGAAATCCCCTTCGATTCAAAGTAAAAGAATTTACAGCCATAGAGGAGGATAGTAAAAATCATGAGAAATAGAAAAGGAAGAACTGGTTTTATTCTGGTATGTACAATGCCTGCTGTCATTCTGTTTACTATCTTTATGATTATACCTACCGTTAACGTGTTTCGGATGTCGTTATATAAGTGGGGTGGCTTTTCCAATAATAAAACCTTTGTAGGATTAACAAATTTTATAAAACTATTTGCGGACGAGAATTTTTTTCGTTCCTTTCAGAACTCTATTTTATTGATTGTCGTGGTAACGGTGGTTACCATGATTCTGGCGCTGGTCTTT
>JAEZFH010000226.1 GCA_023437885.1 Bacillota bacterium
TCATTGCACTGAACATCGCTGCCGCAATGAGCCCTGACATAAGTTCAAGTATTTTAATATCATCCTCACTGAAATGACCGGTGGGGTTGTGACCCTGATCTATAAAAATACGAATAGGCAAAGAAACACTTCCTTTCCATATACTATTAGACAAGGAACAAACCTTGTTCATTGTCTTTAACATAAGGCGAGCGGCTTGCCGCATGTCGCTGTTTGCACCGATCATACGACTGCGGCAAGCTCGCTGTGCGAGTGATCGTCTCGCATTTCGCCCACTGCGCTTTTATTAATATCATATTCGTCTCAAAGGATGTTGTTACATATTTTGTATGGTAATCAAACATTCTCCATGCTATTATGAGCGGCTGCTTAGACACCTATATGCGTTTTTGGGCAGGGGACTTGGCTGGGAATGAAAGCATTCCTTTCGCCGGGTCCTTTACTCTCCTTTATTACAAAAAATGTTTTTCCTTTTTGTAATATATGAATTTATTTTCTAAATTTGGTAATAATCTTACCAGTGAAAACTGAAATTAATTCAAGGAGGAGTTATATGAAAGCAAAAGTAACATTACTGGCAGTGATACTATTGATGACAATTATGACGGGATGTGGAAATAAGGCAGGTAATAACAAGGTGACAAATACACCGGCACCTACGGCTGGTGCCACCACAACAGCTGCACCTACAACTGCACCGACAACAGCTCCCACCACGCCTGCTGCGACAACAGCTCCCACTCAGACCGCCAATGTGACACCGGATGCGGTTTCTTCTGCCTCAATTGTGAATAATGAGGAGGCTTTCTTAAAGGCAATTAGTAAGAACGGAACCTGGATTATCTGCCTGACCAAAGATCTGAGTACAGACAAGGACTTGCTTATGGAGGGCGAATTCAAAAACGGCAAGAAGGATGATGCCGGAAAAGAAGTTATTCAACGTAAGCTGGCTCTGTATGCCCAGGATGAAAACCGTAATATCACGGCCAGATATACTCTGACCGCACCAAAGTTGACTGTAACCAGTCCAAAGGCGAGTATACAAAGGGGTACTTTTAAGGGAGACCTCTATATAAGCGTAGTAGATTTTGAGCTGATCGATGCGACTATAGACGGAAATGTATATTTTACTACGGAGGAAGCCAAATCCACATTTAAGATGGATTCGACCAGCAAGGTCACCGGAAGCACGAAGATGGCGAAATAATCCCGCAGGATTATTAGGAAAGCAGAATGAGTATGATCAAGCTTGCTTGAATCATGCGACTGGAGCAGCAGGATCATGAACACGGCTTTGGTTCATGATATTATATGTATGGATGATGGGGTTATCCGCAGAAGGAACTCAGGGATTGATTTCAGGTTCTGGTTCTTTCGGGATAACCTTGTTTTTTTATTCTTTCCAGATTGAATGATACATGATAAAATAAGTAATGCGGATTTTTTGCACCCTTACCTGATTAGAAGATGGAGATGATAAGAAGTATTCATTTGAAAAGTAAAAAGAGTCTTCGGTGCAGACTTTGGATGCGTAAAATATGCGCAGAAATGGAGGAAAAAATATGACGGATGAACTGGGACAATTGGACCTGGATTTAAAGGGATTGTTCATGGAAGCCAAGTTCGATGAATTGCTTCAGAGGTTAAATCAGGAACCGGAGAGTATGGTGAAGGAAGCCTGTGATTATAACTGGAATATAGTCAAGAAATATTATGATACAGAGCGTTTTGATCTGTTGCTGACGCATATGAAGTTTGTTGCCTATACCTGCTTTATGATTGAATATGTGCACAAGGCGGGACTGCTGGGAGATGATGTGTTCGGCATCATGATGATGATATATAATGATATTTATGAATTGAAAAAGCAGCAGCAATCACAAGAAGACTAAGGTTCTCCCTCACATTCTTGAACCTGCGAAGCAGCTTGGGATCTCGGCTGTATTCTTATACACAATCATTGACAAAGTATGAATAAAAATGTAAAATGTGCTAGATAGCATGTTTTTACTATGTAATTCGGGAGGATCAACCATGAGACTTTTGATACCGGAAGGGTATAAGGCAGAGATAGATATTAAAGAAACTGAAATCGGTATTAAATATTGCAAAGACTTTTTTGAAAGGGAATTAGCAAAGCAGTTAAATCTTACCAGAGTATCTGCACCCCTCTTCGTTAAGCCGGAGACAGGCTTGAATGATAATTTGAACGGTGTGGAGAGACCGGTCAGCTTTGGGGTAAAGGAGCAGAACGATGCGGCCGTAGAAATTGTACATTCCCTGGCCAAGTGGAAGAGACAGGCGTTAAAGCGTTATGGTTTTTCCAACGGTGAAGGACTGTATACGGATATGAGTGCGATCCGGAGGGATGAGGACACGGATAATATTCACTCCATTTACGTGGACCAATGGGATTGGGAGAAGATAATCGAAAAGAGTGAGCGTACCGTGGAGACTTTGCAGGCGATTGTCCGCAAGGTGTATACGGCGTTGAAAAATACAGAGAAATACATGGCTTCAAAATATGACTACAT
>JAEZFH010000271.1 GCA_023437885.1 Bacillota bacterium
TCACAGCTCATCACAAAAGTCTGGGGCTTTGATACAGAGATAGAGGAGGGGAATCTGGATAATTATATTCATTTTTTAAGACGAAGATTAAACGGCGTAGGAAGCAGCGCGGTTATCAGAACCATAAGAAGCATCGGTTATCGGTTGGAGCAGCATGTTTAAAAAAATACATAGAAAGCTGACCCTGCTGTTCACAGGCATCAGCTGGCTCATCCTAATTATCGCATCTGCAAATAATCTTTATATTGCAGAGCAAAGCTTGAAGGAGAACAGCTTCTACTCATTTCAAAGCGATATGTACACTTTGCTGACCAATTTAGAAAACCAGCCCGTGATCACCTATGAATGGCTGCTGAAAATGGAAGGCAATGGGAAATACAAAATCGGTATCTATGACAATCAGATCCCCCTTTCCTTCCTCCATATCACGAAAAACAGACAGGAGCAGGACCTTCTACAGGAAGCAAAAGAATATTATGAAACATTCTCTCCTGAGAGTACTACTGCACATACTTTAAATTCCACCCACACCGAATTTAAGTATACCGGCAAGGAAAAGAAAAAATATTACGGAAGTGCTGCCATTATAAAAGCGGCTAACGGAGAACTGGAAGCGATTATTCTCTATTCTCTGGGCGTACTGGAGGCACAGCTGCTTCGGCAGAGATTGCTTTTCCTGATGATCAATCTGCTTTCTGTAAGCCTCATCGCTGTCTTTTCCTGGCATTATACGAAGCATTTACTAAAGCCGCTGGAAGCCGGTCAAAAAAAGCAACTTCAATTTGTAGCCGCTTCGTCACATGAGCTGCGTACTCCGTTATCGGTTATCCTTTCGTCTTTATCCGCATTAAGAAAAGCGGAGGTTTCCCAGAAGGAAGGCTTTCTGCACACAATAGAACATGAGGGGTATCGAATGTCCAGACTGATTGAGGATATGCTGATGCTGACAAATGCGGACAATCACAGCTGGACCTTTCAAAAAAATAATGTAGAATTAGATACCTTGGTTTTAGAATGCTATGAAGCCTTTCGTCCTATGGCGAAGGAAAACCGCGTTTCTCTTTATGTGCAATTACCTGAAGACGCCCTGCCTCACTGTTATTGTGACAAACAAAGGATTGAACAGCTGATTTCTATTTTGCTGCAGAATGCCATCAGCTACGGTAAGAAAGAAGGCAGTATTATTCTGTCCTTAATAAAAGAAAAAAACCATTTTATTATATCGGTGGCAGATGATGGCATTGGCTTTGCCGCCAAAGATAAGCCCCATGTATTTGACCGTTTTTACCGTGCGGATTCCTCCAGAAGCAGCAAGGAGCACTTCGGATTGGGATTAAGTATTGCAAAAGAAATTGTTGATGCTCATAAAGGCACCATACGGATTGAGGATACGGAGGGCGGCGGTGCAACCTTAGTGGTGGTGCTGCCTGCAACGCAAAAAATTTAACTCTCGGCACACCGATATAGTCAAAGACCGGCAGTATGCTTCATAAACTGCCGGTCTTCTGATTCGCCAATCCTATGATACCTCCAAGGAAAAGCTTCCTCTTAAGTATATTGAAACAAATAAATGATGTCTGCTCTGTCCTGACATCCTAACCGAATCAGCAGCAATCGCTCGGGGCGGAAAACAGCGGTAAAGGAAACCATCGCCTGACACAGGCGTATTTTTCTTTATCAAGCTTAGCAATATACTTATTCAGCAAATACTCTCCTGCAGGAGAAAAGCAGAGCGCCGTTGCTTCCAGGGGATCCAGGATAATCTCTGCAGGTTCAGAATCCTCATAAACGACCGGCTTGTTGTTTCTCACTGCGATATGAACTGTAGTATTCCCAATTCTTAACGCTGCCTCTCCCTCCGGTAAGCTCTCATATTCGGCTTTTTTATGCAGTAACGCACTAATGATAGCTGCCCAGTCAAAGATCAGATAACTTTCATCTGTTGTGATCGACCAGGTCTCAGCCACCCGGAGCAGCAAATCCACCTTCTCCGGCTCCGCAGGTGAGACAAGGAATTTATGACTGTCTCTTTTTGACAGGTCAAATAAGCCTCTCATCAGTTCCGGATACAGGGAGCTGTCCTGTAAAAGCAGCTCTGCAACGGTCCCTTCCGAACCAAGTACAAAATATCCCGCCAGCTTTCCCTGGTGCAGGACGGCGTATGGGCTGCTCTTCCATGAGCATAGGATATCATAAAATTCCTCTCTGGACCGGTACATTCGATACGGCTGTCTCTCATACAGAGCATATGCCTCCTCCAGCAATTCCTCGCCCATGCAGGGGACAATCTCAAGCTCTCCGCTTCCGGAATCCGGATATGCATGACGAAGATTCGTTCTCGTCAGCAGGAACTCCAGCTTGATTCCCGCCGGTTCAAATCCGAAATATTCATATCTTTGGCGCTGTCCTCCCAGAAACAGATACGCACATCCCTTTTCCTTCAGATCCCGGATTGCCTGCTGCATCAATTCCTTCATATAACCCTTGCCCCGTGCATAAGGATGGACTGATACCATTCCGATGCAGGCCGTTTTGAGTATTCCTGCGGGCGTAATGTATTCCAGGGGCAGTGCACAGACCATAGCCTTAATCCTGCCGTCCGAGATAGCGAGATAATGATGCTGCGCACTGTTTTCCCTGCCTGCATACAGCTTTGGCAGCATACTCTTGAATTCGTGGGGACACTCATTCTGGCTGAATACATAATTTGCAAAATCAATGATATCTCCGATATCTTCCTTTTTTCCGATGCGATATTCCATTCTTGTATCAATCCTTTCCAAATCCGGTCTATAATAGGCTTTCCAATAAGGCTTTTGCCCGCAAAATATCCTTTTTTTGTTCCTCTCCTTCGATTTCACGCTCGATCGTGATATCCTGGCTGTAACCGACGTCCTTCAGCTTGCTTATCAGACGGGGATAATCCACTCTGCCCTCACCCATCGGCTTTTCCTCCCCGAGCCGGAAGCCGTCCACAGGATACTCGCCGTCCTTCCCGTGTACCCCCATAATATATTCTCCAAAGACATCAATTGCATCAACCGGGTTGGCTTTTCCATACATCAGCAGATTCGCCGGATCGAAATTAATCCCGACATTATCCAGACCGATATCCTGAATTGCTCTTTTCAACGTCACCGGTGTCTCCTGTCCGGTTTCGAATAAAAATCTTTGTCCATTCTCCCGGCATACCCGGCACAATTCTTTCAGGGCTACAATTACGCCTCTGTAATTCTCATCATAGGGATTCTCGGGTAAGAACCCTATATGAGTGATAAGATCCCGGACATGGATGCTTTTGGCAAATTCCGATCCCCGGATTAACATCCGGAGCCGCTCACTGCGGTAGGCAGGCGGAACAAGACCCAGGTTTAGCTGACCATCATAAAAATCCCAGGTAACCGGCCCCGGCCATCCGCACCAGAAAGCAGTAATATGTACCTTATACCGGGATGTCAAAGCATTCACATATTCTGCAGACTGCCCGTTCAGCATCGCAGAATCCCAGCATACCAGCTGGCAGCTCTCTATTCCCATTTCAAGAAGCTCTTTCATTTGTTCTTCCACTTTATTGTTCAGATGAATTAATGCTCCTATTCTCATACCTGATCCTCCTATTTTCTTAAAGTCATTTATGGTCGGCTTCCAGCCGATGTGTAATTGACTTTTCACATTTTATCCCTTTATGACCTGCTCCAGCTCCTGAAGACATAGACGTACGGATGCGACTCCCTCACTCAGAGGCAGAATCTCAATCTCCCTTTCATTGATAATGCAGTCCAGGAAATACTTCATTTCAGAATAATAGGGACCGATCTCCGTGATATTTATTCCGGCTGCAGAATTCGTTTCCTGGTATTCCTGCTTCAATACCGGTATATGCTTTTCATTTCCTTCCAGATATTCAGTAATTTTGTCCTCGCTCTGATTGCTGTATGCTACGGTTGCATGCTCGAAGCACGCCCGGTACCCGACTTCAAACGGAAAGTTCTTCGGATTGTCCCAGGTTGCTTCTGCCGACACAAGCACCTCACCGAAACGGTACTGGGTAATAATCTGCTCCGGCATCCCGTCTTCATTCTTCCTTCCGGCAGCGTAAAAGTGATCCGGTTCCCCCAACAGGTATCTGAGAAAATCCACATCATGGATATGCAGATCAAGCACCACCGAGC
>JAEZFH010000322.1 GCA_023437885.1 Bacillota bacterium
GTCTTCATTACTTTCATGAGGTTACTATACATACAAATTCCTCCTTTCTAAATTCGCTTTTCCGTATTTCATATCCAAATTATATACCGACTTTCGAATTTCGTCAATAATAAAATACTGACTTTCGAATTATTACGTTTTTCCGTATTTTTTTACTTTACAAAATATGTAGAAGAGTATATAATACATTTAAAATAAATACAGAGGTGTGATGTATGGAAAAGGCAAAGATTTTAGAGCGATTAATCAAAGAGCATGGATATAATTTGAAAGCATTTTCTGAAAAATGTGGGATCCCTTATACTACTCTATATGGAATAATAAAAAATGGAGTTGGTAGGGCGTCTGTGGATAATATTATATTGATCTGCAAAAACCTGGGTATTCGCGTCGAAGATTTGGAGGAAATGGCCGCCGGTGTGCCCAAGGAAGAATACGAACCCTCATACGAAGATCTGCAGTATTTGATAGCTAGAAATGGAAAGAACTTATCAACAGAAGAGAAAATGAAACTGATTAAGATGTTATCAGAACTATAAAGAAGATTGTAATTATTATAGAATTTCTTCCAATTACTTGTTATAATGGTAAATGATGTAATATGTTGAAGGAGGAGAATTCATGTACATAAAGTGTAGAAATTGCGGCACCGATTTCGACAGTAATTATTGTCCTAACTGCGGCGCACCTACAAGAATGCCTGAACCACAAAATCACACAAACCCTATTCCACCCCAACCTAATCACCCTTCGGTGGAACCTATTTGGAAACCATTTGAGCAACGTAAAAAGAAGATGAACGGATGCCTGCTTGCATTCATCATATCTGCAAGCGCTTTTGGCGGATTATTTATTTTAATAATATTAGTATCGGTTTTTACATTTAGTAATAATACGTCTCACAGTGTATCAAAAACTCAAATTAAAGCTACGGCAACACCATCTCCTAAACCCACCGAAGTACCTGCAATAAAAATCACTTCAACAGAATTAATCGATACATTTAATGCAAATTCTGTTAAATGTAAAAATCTTTATGATAAACAACTTATGGAGGTCACGGGCACGGTTCAAAGTGTTGGTGAAGATATTCTCGGAAATATTTATGTTTGCTTAGGGCATGATATAGAATTTACGTTTGTAGGCATTCAATGCTACGCCAAAGATAAAGACACTGAAACAAGAATCGCCGAACTATTGGAAGGTGATGTAATAACAGTTAGAGGAACCGGAGATTCGGGATCTCTTTCATTCAGCTTAGAAAAAGCTACCATCGTTGATTAAATAAAAAAACCGCCCCTGCTGCAAACAGGAGCGGCTACGCAATAGAATAACCAGGTGGTTATAATATCGCCCTAGACAAGCTTTATTATAACACCTTTAACATAAATCAACAACTATGTTGGGTGTATTTTTTATACCTATTTTTAAGGAGGAACGATTATATTGACAAAAGGATCACTATTCAAGAAAGGGCGTATTTGGTATTACCGGTTCATGCATAGTGGAAAAAGGATCTGCAAAGCCGGTACAGAGAGCAAAGAAGAAACCAGGAAGATGATGATACTTGCTATTGCCGATGCAGAAGTATCGGGGGGCATTTTCAAGCCTTCCGATATTAAGTTCAGCGATATGCTTGATATCTGGTTTAACGAATGCGTTAAGGATACTCTCAGGCATGGCACCAGATGCGATTATCAAAATGCTATTAAGAATCACCTTAAGCCTTATTTCAAAGATGCCAAACTCAAAGATGTTACAATCGATATGCTGCAGCAATATATTGATGAGAAGTCAAAGCGATATTCACCCAGCACGATGAAGGCTCATTTTGTAGTGCTGAACGGCTCTTTTAAATACGCCGTCTATCCAAAGAACTACATTCGGGAAAGCCCCATGCTTTATGTCATCCGAAAGAAAATCAACAAAAATATCGATACCTTTCTGGATATCGAAGAAGAGTCTAAAATAGAAATACTGGACGCTACAGCAGTAAAAAAAGTATTTGAAGCCACAAAGAATACTATTTATTATCTTCCGGTTATAATAGCCTACCATACCGGAATGCGGGCCGGTGAAGTATGTGCCGTGATGTGGAGTGATGTTAATTTTAAGGATAAAAGCATCCGGGTTAACAAATCCATGTTTTATAATACGGAATTGAAGACCTGGGAGCTTGGTATGCCGAAAGGCGGTAAGGCAAGGAGCATCGAAGTAGGCGATATTCTTCTGTCCCTTCTAAGACAAGTAAAGAAAGAACAGCTTCAAAAAAAGCTTCTGTTCGGAGATGATTACAAAAGTGTATTTTATCAAAGAGTGACTATTGATGGCCGCGATCATATCCAGCTTACTCATGTGAATTCTAAAGATACTGTGCCTGCAGATTTTGTATGTGAGAAAGATAACGGAGATGCCTTTACAAACCAAACGGTGAAATGCGGGGTAAAGATGATTAAAAAGGCAACCGGATTACCTTTCTACTTCCACATGATCCGGCATACCCATGCCACAATGCTGATTGAAAACGGAGCCAATATCAAGGATGTACAGGAACGGTTAGGACATACCGATATCAAGATAACCATGAATACATATTCTCACGTAACCCCAAAAATGAGGAAGCAGACCGTTGATATTTTCGAAAAGGCAATTCTATGATGGTGGCAAATTCAAAACGGTTGCACAAATTTGCCACCATGGGCAAAAAATAATAGCTAGTAAATCTCGGAAGCCCTTGATTTTACTAGCTAAGTAACAGGGGCAGTAGGATTTGAACCCACGACCTGCGGTTTTGGAGACCGTTATTCTACCAGCTGAACTATACCCCTAAATTTCTATTGCTTTATTATAGTACTATGAATTGTCGTAATTGTCAACATAATTTTAATATTTTCCTTAAAACTTCCTGTCCTCATTAATATCGGAATTAACGCCTGAGGGATGTATACGACAATCCTCAGGCGTTTCGTTATCCGGCTTTTTAATAATAAAAAATGTATTTCCTATCTATCAATCGCCATACCATTTTACCTGTCACATAGTCACTGAACCTGCATTGCTTCATAGAACTCCACGAAATCCTCGTTATCAACCTGGAAAAATCCTACTTCTGGCGCGTAGACATACCCGCTTTTTAACAAACGCAAGGTTACGATAAGATTATCCTCTGTTTTCAAATATACGAATTTCTGACTATCCCCGCTCATATCCTCTATGAGCAGATCCGTTGTTTCTTCTACGGGGACTGCTGCATATAATGCATCAATAAATCTATCCAGCAATGCATTGTCTGCTGCATTAAAACGCTGCATTCCGCCATTATTCCAGCTCTCTATGCTTTCCCACTGGTAGGATGCAATATTATCCTTCAATTTAAGGATACCAAAATAATCTTCACCGCTATTCAACACCAGACCACCGAAGCTCTCATATATCTCACAGCTAAATCCGCCTTCATATTCGGTATACGCCATTAATCGGTATTTGCTATCGTAGCCCTTCACCGTGTAAATATCACTCGCCCCTATATTGGATGCAAAATTTGCTTCATATGCTCCTGCTCGGCTCATTTCATCAATTCCAGCCGAGGTTGTGCCCAGGTATTCTCCACGCAGCTGCTCCAGGTCTTCATTGCTTACAGTATATCCATCTGTAGTTGTGATAGCCGTATTATATCGTATATACACTCTTCCCTGATATACAAACAAGGGCCTCATTCTTGCTTTGACCTCACCGGAACCACCCGGCAGGTTCACCTTCGGAACTGTAATACTTTTATGGCTGCCATCCTCTAGGCTGGTTTCGGATTTCAGAAGACCGGTACTGTTTAAAGCAAATGCTCCCGCAGCTACCATGAGTGCAACCCCTGCAAAAGCGTAAGAAGCCCTTCTTATCAGAAGCGGTTTCATCGGCTTTTCCAAGGCAGCTTTCTTCATCCTCTTTGCAGTCTCCGTCTGAAATTCCTCTGATACCTTAAGTTGATTCATAGCATTAATATAATTATCCTTATTCATCGTCAAACCCTCCGTTTAATCTATTTTTTAAAAGTTTACGGCCTCTGGAGAGCCAGGTTCCCACCGTTGCCGGACTCCTTCTGAGAATTTTGGCAATCTCTGCTATGGAATAATTCTCATAGTAATACAGGTGCAGCACGGTACGATATTTTTCAGGCAGAGTCAGGACCTCGGTCAATACCTCGCCATCTTCTTCCGGCAGATAGCTTATGTCCTCATTAAGAGGAACCTGAAGCCGATGCCAGGCCGAACGTAAGTGATTTTTGCATTTATTAATGGTTACCCTGATTAGCCAGGCTTTTTCATGCTCTTCACTGGTAAAGCCCTCGCCTCTCTTCATAAGACTGAGATACACCTCCTGCACGGCGTCCTCCGCATCGGCGGTGCTCTTTAGATACGTAAATGCAATTTTGATTAACATAATCGAATATTTATTTAAAACTGATTGGATATATTCATCGGTACCAAATGAATAATTCAAGCACATCAACTCCTTTCATACATAATACAAATCGAATCAGCAATATTTTTCATTCGGAATATATTTTTACATATATACTATTTTCTTAATCAAATGCTTACCAAACGGGCTATGGAACATGTCCATTTTTATTAAATTGATTTTGCGAAATTAATTATACGTCATCTTGCCTCGAGGCAGCATATCAAATGAAAGAAATCTATATTTCCTTCTTCATCCATAAGTATCAACAAAAAACTCCCCTTATCATAAACAGCTTCTATTTCACTGTTTATGATAAAAGGAGTAAAATCTACTTCTTTGTATTATGAAAGATATTAATATGTTCTCTACAACGACCCGTAAGGCTCTAAAATTCTGCCAGAAGGAACTCATCACAAGCGGCAGCAGAATCAATTTGACCCATTGCCCGGCATACCAGGCCCTTCATACTGTCAACAAGCTCCATCTGTCCCGCGACTTCTTTCTCAAGGATATGGGCGGTTTCATTCGCACAACGGGAATGATCCAGGATCTGATTAAATATATTCTGTATATCATGAAGCATCTCTGCTGTCCGCTGTAAATCTTCCGATCCGGCAGGCATTCCTGCCAAATAATGCTCCTGCAGCTGACAGGCTAATCCACTTCCAGCCTCGGACAAGCTCAGTATCTTATCCGATATATTCATAGTATCAAAGGAGTTCTTCTCAAGTATCAGTTGTGAATGCTCCCATTGCTCCATCCTATCCGTCATACCAAACAGGCTTTCCTGGGCTGTGGCCAGATATACTAATCTTTCGTTTGCTAGATCCTTCATTTGTAACCCCCGCGTTCTTTGTAGAACATACTATCTATCTCATAAGAATTCCTAATACCTCACCGATATTTCGGACTCCAATCAGCTTTATGCCATCTCCCTTGATGTGCTCTTTGTTTGCGTGAGGCAGGATACATAATTCAAAGCCCATCTTTGCAGCTTCTGCCACTCTTTGCTCGGCCATATTAACTGCTCTGATCTCGCCGGTCAGACCGACTTCTCCGAATAATACTGTTCTATTATCCAGCGCCACATTCTTGTAGCTGGAAAGAATCGCTGTTACTACTGCCAGATCCAGTGCTGGCTCCGTAATTCTCATGCCTCCGGCAACATTGACATAGGCATCGCAATCAGATAATTGTATCCCTGCGCGCTTTTCTAAGACCGCCATCAATAGGTTAACACGGTTGTAATCCGTACCGGCGGCTGTTCTTCTGGGCATATTGAAATTAGTCCTGCAGACCAGAGCCTGCACTTCTACCAAAATCGGTCTGGTACCTTCGATTGATGCTGCCACCACCGAACCGGCTTCTCCCTCAGGCCTGCCCTTCAGCATAAATTCTGAAGGATTCTTCACTTCCGCAAGTCCGGAGCCCCGCATCTCAAATACTCCGATTTCGTTGGTTGAGCCGAAGCGGTTCTTGACTGCCCGCAATACCCGGTAGGAGGCATAATTATCCCCTTCGAAGTAAAGCACGGTGTCCACCATATGTTCCAATACCCTTGGACCGGCGACTACACCTTCTTTTGTCACGTGGCCTATGATAAATATAGTGATACCGGAGCCTTTTGCAATCCGCATCAGGGTTGCCGTCGCTTCCCTTACCTGGCTGACACTTCCCGGAGCAGCGGCTACCTCTTCCTTGAACATCGTTTGAATGGAATCTATAATCACAATATCGGGAGTATGCTTCTGAATAACCTCTTCCACCATATCCAGATCTGTTTCACATAAAAGGAGAAGCTCGCCGCCAAACACGCCGAGCCTCTCTGCTCTCATTTTAATTTGGCTTAGGGATTCCTCCCCGGAGATATATAGAATTTTCTTATGTTGTGCTACTATTTCACGGCACATCTGAAGCAACAGTGTGGACTTCCCGATTCCCGGATCACCGCCCACCAATACCAGACTGCCACGGACAATCCCTCCGCCGAGAACACGATCCAGTTCTCCGATGCCTGAGCACAATCTCAGCTGCTCCTCCGTCTTCACATTGGATATCAGCACGGGCTCCCTGTCACTCCTGATGCCGCCGGTGGATTTATTGCTCTTCTTAACAACCGGTTCGTCTACAAAGGTATCCCAACTCTTGCAGGCCGGGCATTGCCCTAACCATTTTGCTGATTCGAAGCCGCACTCCTTACAGAAAAACACGGTTTTGTTCTTAGCCATACTACAGCTTTACCACCTTTACGAAGTCCTTTTCTCCTTCGTTTAATTCCAGGCTGATTACCAGCTTGCCGCCCAGATTGGTTCTCATCTTGCCAAGGTTAGTATCATTTTTATAAATCTCATATTCCTTCTCTGCTTCCAGCTCCAAAGTAATCTGTGCAGTATCCTTGCCGGATACCTCGAAGCTGATCTGGTCTTCCTTTGCATCTAAATGAAATACGGCAGTACCGGGTACGGATTCGTAGACAAACATTCCGTTTTTCTCAAGCTTAGTTATCTCATAAAAGGTTTTTACCTTGTATAGATCCCCCTGATGCTCGAAATCAGAAGCCTTTGATTTTACATTCAATGTGTAATTACCAAAGCTTATTGTCCCATCACTTTCCTTGCGTATTAACTCTTCAACAACTGCCATTACATGACCCTCCTAATTGTATACTTTATTAAAGTATTCATACGTCCATAGAGACGAATTTTTTGTGGAACTATTCTTACATTATATATGATATTTCGTGTGAATTCTACTGTTTGAATATTAAATTTTTATGAGGAGGCTGGAAGCATTTTCAGATTATGGCAGATCTGATGCTGCTTTCTATCGTACAGTTTTCGGAGTTGCTCTTTACTTCTGATCAAAGACACTGTTAATGCACTGTAATCCTGATTACGAAAATACTTTCTTTCTCAAGCACGAGTGATCCGCAACTATATTGCTTCTGATCGAAGATTCTGCCATCGCTCCGTACATCCCGGTTACAGGAAATAAAATCATCTCCCTGTAACCGAATCATGCAATTAGCAATATCTATTTCCAAGCACTCCGCCCTCTAATCAATCCCATTGGCCTGTCAGGGGGGTCCCTTGCTTACTTCGCTTGTAATACCATCTCATTGTCCAGAAACTCCACGTGGACTGAATCCCCTTCTTTGATGGTTCCCGCCAATATTCCTTCTGCGAGCTTATCCTCGATATTAGTCTGAATTGCACGTCTGAGCGGTCTTGCACCGTATTTGGGATCGAAACCGATCTCTGCCAGATGTGCTACCGCCTCACTGCTGGTCTCCAGGGCAATATTCATCTGGGCCTTGCTGCGCTTTCCGATGGTGGCAATCATGATACCTACAATCTGCTTGATATTATCCTTGGTTAAGGAGTGGAATACAATAATTTCATCGATACGGTTTATGAATTCGGGTTTGAAGATTCTTTTCACCTCATCCATAACCCCATCCTTCATTCGCTTATAATCCTCTTTTTCATCTATCACCGCTGCGAAGCCTAACCTCTTCGGCTCAACGATATTCTGTGCACCCGCATTCGAGGTCATGAAGATAATCGTGTTTTTAAAGCTTACTCGTCTGCCCTGAGAGTCGGTAATATGTCCGTCGTCCAGGACCTGCAGAAGAATATTGAATACATCCGGGTGTGCCTTCTCCACCTCGTCAAACAATATGACGGAATAGGGATTTTGTCTTACCTTTTCACTTAGCTGGCCGCCTTCATCATAACCTACATATCCCGGAGGTGAACCGATCAGCTTGCTGATACTGTGCTTCTCCATGTACTCGGACATATCGACGCGGATAATGGAATTCTCACTGCCGAACATTGCCTCGGCCAAAGCCTTGGAAAGCTCCGTCTTACCCACACCTGTCGGTCCGAGGAAAAGAAAGGACCCCGTCGGACGGTTTGGATCCTTTAGGCCCACTCGTCCACGGCGGATTGCCTTTGCAACTGCTGCAACCGCCTCTTCCTGTCCTACCACCCTTTGATGGAGAATGCTCTCCAGCTTCTGAAGACGCTCCGTTTCTTCCTCTGCCAGCTTTTTCACAGGTATCTTCGTCCAGCTTGCCACAATTTCAGCTATCTCATTGTCGCTGACAACCAGTTGTTTCTCCTGTCTCTGCTTATCGTCCAGAACCTTCTGTTTCTCCAGCTGCTCTAATGCTGCTTCCTGCTGCTTCTTAATCTCGCCGGCCTTCTCATAGGCCTCTTCCTTGATTGCCTTCTCCTTCTCACTCTCCAGACGCTTTATTTCCTGCTCCAAACCCTTAATCTCCGGAGAAGAAGTATACGTGCTTAAGCGTACCTTGGAGGCTGCCTCATCCATTAAATCGATGGCCTTATCCGGCAGATATCTGTCATTAATATAACGGCTGGAAAGCTTGACTGCTGCTTCCAGCGCAGTATCTGTAATACGAACCTGATGATGTGCTTCGTACTTATCTCGCAGGCCGAACAAAATCAGAATCGCCTCTTCCTCGGAGGGCTCTTCTACTGCAACCGGCTGGAATCTGCGCTCCAATGCAGCATCCTTCTCGATGTACTTACGATACTCTTCCCTGGTAGTCGCACCAATGATCTGAAGCTCACCTCTTGCCAGAGAGGGTTTCAGAATATTGGAGGCGTCAATTGCTCCCTCCGCGCCCCCGGCACCGATGATTGTATGAATCTCATCGATGAAGAGCAGTACATTCCCGTCACTGATTACCTCACTGATTACCTTTTTTATTCTTTCTTCGAACTCACCGCGGTACTTGGAGCCAGCTACCATGCCGGACAAATCCAGCGTAACCACCCGTTTCTCTTTAATAGTGTCCGGAATATTACCTTCCACGATTTTTAATGCAAGTCCTTCTGCGATTGCCGTCTTACCGACACCCGGCTCTCCGACCAGGCATGGATTATTTTTTGTCCTGCGGCTGAGAATCTGAACCACCCGCTGTATCTCATTCTCTCTACCGATTACCGGATCCAGCTTGCCTTCTCTTGCATATTCTGTTAAATCCCTGCTGTATTGGTCCAGGGTAGGAGTTGCGCTGGTTTTCCCCTTGGCTTTTGCACCTTTTCCCGCCGAGTATTCATTCTTGGCTACACTGACATCCACGCCGGAGGCAGTAAGGATATCGATATATACCTTCTGCACATTAACTCCCAATGTGTTCAGCAAGCGGACTGCAATGCAGTCGGATTCCTTGATCAGAGCAATGAGGATATGCTCTGTTCCAACCAGAGGAGCTTTGAATTTGGCTGCCTCCTTATAGCTTTGATCCAGAATCCGTTTGGATCTGGGAGTAAAGGTACCTCCATCCATCATTTCAACACCGTTATTCGGTGCGATAAGCTGGTTTACCAGCTCCAATACCTTATCCACGGTCACTCCGTTTTCTTCCAATATTCTTGATGCGACACCCTCTACCTCCATCAGACCGATCAGCAAATGCTCCGTTCCGATGTAGTTATGTGACAGCCGGTATGCAACCTCTCGTGCCAGGTTTATCGCATTTTTTGCATTATCAGTAAATTTGTCATACATATGTTGTTCCTCCATTCCTGCCAGTACAGCGTTACATAGAAATTATTTACTATATGCGTTCATAGTAAATAATTTCTATGTAACGCTGTACTTGAGTACTCTATTGTTTCGTTTGAATTGCCCGCCCTATACATATAATTGGATTGGATGATAAAGCCCTCCATTTATATGTATAAGAATAATACTTTACATGATACCGTTTGTAAAGTATTATTCTTCCATATTCCGGACGGGAATGCTTATGATACGATCAAAGGC
>JAEZFH010000327.1 GCA_023437885.1 Bacillota bacterium
GTGATGTATTGGTACGTCCGATTCAGATAAATCAGAATGGAATAACCTTTTCCATCTTTTGTGTAGATGGACTGATTAATTCCGAACTGATGGATGAAGGAATTTTTCAATCCATGCTTGCCGACAAAAACCTGGAGAAATGTAAAACTCAGCGTGAGGTAATGGATTATCTGCAAAGCGGAGGGGCATATCATGTATTCACCAAGGAAGAAAGCGACTACGCATTATTAATAAAATATGTGCTCAGCGGCATGGTTGCCTTTTTGTTCGATGCGGAAGAAAAGGCTATTGTATATGATATCCGTATGTTTGAGAAGCGTTCTGTCTCTGAGCCGACGGAAGAAGCAGTAATTAAGGGAGCAAAGGATGCCTTTATTGAGGTTATGAGGGTAAACACTGCATTGATCCGAAGGAGGGTACGCTCCGAGCATCTAGTGGTGGAAAGCCTGACTGCCGGGAAGCTGTCTAAGACAGACATGTCCCTGATCTATCTCACTGATGTTGCCGATATGGCGACGGTGAATAAAATCAGGGATGTAATTAAGGAGATCGATATAGATAACATATCCACTCCGGCATTCATTGAAGAATATCTGATTGAAAACAAGAAGAGCCTTTTTCCCCAGATCATGTATACACAACGGCCGGACCGGATCTCTGCAAATCTGACCGATGGACGGATCGCACTGGTAGTGGATGGGTTTCCTTTTGTGTACCTGCTGCCTTGCCAGCTGCCGATGCTGATGCAGTCTCCGGAGGATTATGCCAATCATTTTTATATCGGCTCCTCCCTGCGCATGCTGCGTTATATTGCGATGATTGTAACGATGTTTCTGCCTGCCTTTTATATTGCGGCAACCACCTATCAGAATCAGATGCTGCCGGTGCAGCTGGCTCTGTCCACACAGGCGGCAAAACAGAATGTTCCCTTTTCCTCCTCCTCGGAGGTCCTGGGGCTTTTGCTGTCCTTTGAGATACTGATTGAGGCCGGACTCCGGCTTCCCAAAACCGTCGGTACGGCGATGTCCATTCTGGGCGGCGTGGTTGTTGGGCAGGCGGCTGTTACGGCCAATGTACTTTCACCACTGGTCGTAGTGATCGTATCCCTGGCGGGAATCGCAGGCTTTATTGTTCCGAATCAGGATCTGAGCAGTGGGATTCGTGTGGTTCGATTTATTTTTGCTGTCATTGCTGCTGTCGGAGGCTTTTTTGGCCTGGCAGTCGGGCTGATTCTGCTGCTGACCCATCTTTGCAGCCTTGATAATTATGGGGTAGCATATCTGGCGCCCTTTGTAGATATGGATGAGAGCAATCATAAGGATACCCTGTTCCGCTTCCCTATCAAGTATTTTACCAAACGTCCCCATGGGATTGCTCCGAATAACCGCAGAAAGCAGGCAGGAAATGCGCCATAATGGAGGTTTTGATGATGAAACGATGGATATTCTTTATAATTCTTCCCTTATTGTTATGCGGCTGCACCCATGATATGAACCGGGAGGAGATCGATGAAATTGATTTGGCACTGGTGCTTGGCATTGATTATGCGGATGGGATGTATGAATTAGGTGCCCTTTACAGCACAGGAGGAGGAGCGGATTCAGAATCGGACGCTGGTTCGGGCAAGGAAGAGGTAGCTAAGGGGAAGGGCAAATCAATGTATGAGGCCCTGGAGGACCTTAAGCTGAGGAATAAGAAGAATATTACCCTGGCTCAGGCAGGTTCCTTTCTGATCGGTGAGGCGGCTGCAAGGCAGGGGATTGACCGGTGCCTGGATTTTCTGAAACGTGATGAAACAATCAAGATGGAATCCCTGATCTATATCGTAAAAGGATCGAAGGCCGTTGATTTTATTGAAGAGGGGATTAAGAACAAACAGACGATACACGAGGATCTGAAGGCGATCGAGCAAAAGCAGAAGGAGCTTCTGACCAGGAATGACAATACCTTTGTCAACATCCTTAATGATATGGAGCAGAGCTATTCCGGTATTCTCATACCGTATATCATATCCTCGGAATCAGGCTTTTTGATTGAAGGCTACGGAGTATTTCAGGAATTAAAGCTGACGGATTATCTGGATCATGAAACCTCCGACGGGGTGAATTTTATCCGGAATATCATGCGAAGCTATCCCATCTATCTGAAGGAAGGTGTAAGCCTTGCCATATCCTATACCAGTACAAAGTTAAAGGCCGATCTGGAGGATAATATAATTACAGTCACCATTCGGGTGAATTTTGAAACTATGCTGAAGGAAATCAATACGAAGGAGGCTGTTTTTACACAGGCTGAGCTTTTGCGCCTTACCGAGGAGCAGAATGACTATGTCCGGGCTGTGCTGGAAAAGCCGGTAAAATATTCTCATGAGAAAGGCACGGATATCCTGAATTTAGCACGTCTGGTGGAGAATCAGAATGTGCGTGAATGGAAGGATGTAGCGGGCAACTGGAATGAGATGATACCGGAGATCCAATATAAATATGAGGTCAGATCCCAAATTACAAAATCCTTTATTCTGGGTAACGAGAGGTAAGGAATGATTAAGATATTCCTAAGTAATTTGCAAGTCGACGCTTAGGCAGATGGAAGGGAGATTAATATGATTTATGTTTTTGGTTTTACCATAATTTATACACTGATCCGCCAGAGGGAGAAGATACTGAGGTCCAAGAAAAACCTGGTTATCTATCTGCTCCTTTCTGTTATGGGTATCGCTTTGGGAATTGTATATTTGATCAATCCCTATCTGCCGAGTATATCGCTCATGATGGAAAAATACATGGAATGAGGTGGCACTGATGAACCGTGAAGTAACCTTAAGACAAATTACCTTTATGTATCTGTTTATCTCCATATCCACAGTACTCCGGCAGGTTCCCCAGGCCCTGGCCGGCGAGGCGGGCAGGAGCGGCTATATCAGTCCGCTTCTCTCCCTGGTGGCTACGGTACCGTTAACAGCGTTGATCATTTTTATTATGAAATCCTATCCCGGGCTGAACTTTTATGAAATTATGGTACAGGTAATGGGAGCCTTTCTGTCCAAGCTGATTATATTTTTGTATTTAATCTGGCTGTTTCTGGCGACAACGGCGAAGGTAACCATCTACAGCCTCACTCTGGAGTTCACCCTGATGCCCAGAACCAGGTCGGATTTCTTTATGACAGTAATGATGGTATTGGTTTTTTATGCATTGCTGCGCGGGATTAAAACCATATTTCGATTCTCTGAGCTGACCTTGGGGACGGTTATTATTTTATTTACCATTTTGTTTGTATGTGCTGTCGGAAGACTGCGTACGGATTATCTGCTGCCCATATCCACGGTCAATTTTATGAAGACGGTGTCAGCCTCGAAGCATGTGGTGGCGGTTGGCGGAAATATTATCATTGCATTGTTTTTTGCCGATAAGTTAGGGATTAATCCTGATAAATCCCAATTTCGCAGACTGTGGTTCGGAGTTTTAACCTTTACGGCACTTGCCTTTGTAATCACCTTATTTACCTTCGGAATTTCAGGCACCAGCCTTACGGCAAGCCTGCCGTTTCCCTTCTACATTACAGTAAAAAGCATCTCCTTTTTTAATGTATTTGAACGCTTTGAGG
>JAEZFH010000457.1 GCA_023437885.1 Bacillota bacterium
TATACCAGAGGTTTAGCGGTATTGGATACGTAGAGTGTCAGCTCATTCATCTGAACAATAAGGATTATGGTTTCAAAGAACGTTCGGGTAGGTTTTTTAACCTTAACCCAATATCTATCTTACAAGGAGGTATTAGCATTATGGATGATGAATTGAAAATCAAAATGTACTCATTTACAGTGGATTGCAAAGACCCCCATGAATTAGCAAAATTTTATGGGGCGTTGCTCAAGTGGGAAATAATGTTTATCGATGAAGATTGGGCATGTGTATACGCTCCAGGAACCAATCAGGGAGCATTTCCTGGTATATTGTTTCAACGAAATCCTGAGTATAAACCGCCTGTGTGGCCGGAAGAGCCTGAAGCTCAACAGCAAATGGCACATATAGACTTCGCCGTTAATGATTTAGAAAGAGCAGTTCAATATGCAATCCAGTGTGGAGCAACAATCGCAGATGAGCAATTTTCTAATAATTGGAGAGTTATGCTTGACCCCGCCGGCCACCCTTTTTGCTTATGTGAGATGAAATCAATGATCGAGAGTGCCCATTTTGCGTTGTTATAGAAACAAGTTTACAATACAATCTGCCTTTAGCGTGCGCATGAGCACGCTAAATTTTTTTAATTTCATTGTAGCTTTTGGCATATGTCGAAAATCAATATGAACAACCAGGACGAATTGATTATGGCAATTACGTTTTTGATATTCCCCAAGATGAAATCGTGGGCTATACTTTGTATGGCGACTTTGTTACTTCTGGCCTGAAAGTCGAAGGGAGCTGGCGGGTCACCTTTCCCCTTGAAAGTGTTAAGAATCAAGCTGAATGAGCACATAGGGGCACCATCTCTAATCGGGATGCTTTTCTTTTGGTATATTACAGTCAGGTGAGCCGACGAATCGGGTAGGAGGCTAATCATTAGTTGGTTAGCCTCCTACCCGATTTCCAATCCGCAAGGTTTCGAAACTGTGCCCCCTGTTTGCGGAGCCAAGCAGTTTATTCCGGCGCCAGAGGGCCATTTTTACATTGAACACTTGATAGCCCTATGTTAGACTGAAAAAAATGAAACAAAGCGTCATTCGGGATCATCTATGAGGAGGATTTTATACCTTGGACAATGTCAGTATCATTAATATGCTGCTGGTTTTATCCACCTTGGTGATATTATATTTTTGGTTGTTAATCGCCAAAAGAACGCGGAAAAAGCAAATTCATTATGCTGTTTTAAGTATGACGGCCAGCATTCTCCTATGGAATATCGCAGTATTATTGTATATGACGTTTGACAATGTCCCCTGGATACTGGCAGTCTGTGAGCGGCTGTACTTTTTAGGTACGATTCTTGTATCAATTTCCATATTATTTACCGGGCTAATATTTGCCCGAACCAAAATAAAATTCACATGGAAGCATGGGCTGCTGTTTGTTGTTCCTGTCATCTCTATTGGGGTGCTGCTTACGAATCAGAGTCATCACTTGTTTTATACTGTCTTTAGCCTGATACCCTCCAAGCAAGATTTTGGTATCTATTTTACGATACATACCATATATTCCTATTTGTGTATAGGGATTGGCTTGGCCTACCTTGTGATTTTTTCCATAAAGAACTATGGAGTTTTCTCTAAACAATCCTCGTTAATATGTATTGGCATTATGATTGCTCTGATCATGGACGCGATCAGTACATTTAAGATCTTTGATTGGTCAACGGCAATCGAAAATATTGCCTTTGCCGTGACGATCAGCTTTTTTGTCATAGCCACGGTTAAGTTTGATTTTCTGAACGTAATACCCATCGCCTTGCAAACGGTTGTTGATTTGATTTCTGACAGCTACGTGGTGATTGATGAGGATTTTGAAATCATTGATTACAACCAAGCTTTTGTAAGCGATTTTAGCGGTGTATCAATGAAAGTGGACATTATGGCAATAATCAAAAAGAATTATGGTGATCTTGATGTTAAGAGGTTCAAGGGCTTTCTGGATGAAGCTGTTCGTGAGCAAAAAAAAGTGAGCTTTGAAATCTCCAAGCCCAGGGATGAAGCTATTGTCTATTATAGGGTGGAAATTACGCCCATTTATGTCAGCGGCAATCCTATAGGAACTATCATTTTAAAAAAGAATATTACTGAGCATAAAAATAATCTGAAGGAGGTTATGCAGCTCAATGAGAGGCTGCAGAGTCTGGCAACCCGGGATTGGCTGACGCAGTCTTATAATAGATATTTTTTTGATGAAAGATTACAGCAGGAGATTGACCTCATAAACAGGCTGCAGGCATACGGCCTGGAATCAGAAAAAAGTGTCAATAATTTTGGCTTGATCATGTTTGATATAGACTATTTTAAAAATTTTAATGATAATAATGGGCATCTGGCGGGGGATGAGCTCTTACAGACAATCGTTACGGTTGTCAAAGGGGTATTATATCCGACTGATATATTATGCAGATACGGCGGAGAAGAGTTTGCCGTTATTTGCTGCCATACCTCAGAGAAAGGGTTTGAAATAGCTGCGGAAAAGATCAGAAAGGCTGTGGAGAATTATGATTTCAGGTTTCAGGATAAACAGCCGGGTGGCAACCTGACAGTCAGCATTGGCGCAGCATACTGTTCAACCCCTAACGTTAATAAAAAGGATTTAATAACAAGAGCTGATAATTATCTGTATTTAGCCAAAAGTAGCGGAAGGAATAAGGTTGTTTTTAGTGAGTAAACATATGGATATTAACCGTATCAAACATATTTTGATCGATCAAGGCTTTCGGGGCTGCATCCAAATTTCAAATAATAAACAAATTATATTTGCAGAGGCATATGGCTACTCGGATTTTCCAAATCGAATTCCCAATACGCTTGAAACAAAATTTGCGACTGCTTCCGCAGGAAAGGTTTTTGTCGCCGTTTCAATACTCCAGCTGATTGAAAGCAAAAAATTGCGCCTTCAAGATACACTCGGCGACATTCTTCCCTTGGATTGGCATAAGATTGATACAAACATTACTATTGAGCAATTGCTTATGCACACATCCGGTATTCCAGATTACTTCGACGAAAGTGTAATGAGCGAGTACGGGGATTTGTGGAAAGACTTTCCCAATTACAGAATTCGAACGAATTCGGATGTGTTGCCGCTGTTTCTTGACAAACCAATGATGTATCCTCGCGGCACAAAGTTTCAATACAATAATACAGGATTTGTCGTGCTGGCAATGATGATTGAAGCTGTGACCAATAAACCGTTTGACAGCTACCTTCATCTGAATGTCTTTAACCCTTGCGCAATGGATTCTACCGGCTATTATGAGCTGGATTCTCTTCCCGCAAAGTGCGCCAATAACTATATTTTTGATGGAGAAAAGAACCGATTCCGTACCAATATATACCGCGTAGATGTTAAAGGGACCGGTGCAGGTGGCGCGTTTACAACAGTAGGTGATATCGGAAGATTCTGGGATGCGCTTTGGTCGTATAAGCTGATGACCCGGAAAACAACTCTGGAAATGTTACGCTGCCATAATGGGAATAAAGAAGCAGGATACTATGGTTATGGAATCTGGTTGGAACCGAGGGGGAACAACGGTCATAGCCCATATTTTCAAGGTCGTGATCCTGGTGTGAGCTTTATTTCTGCCTATGAACCAAGTGCAAATGTTGTGATTACGCTGGTGAGCAATTACGGAGATAATGTCTGGAAGCTGCTGAGAAACATTCGAGAATGCATATCGGGTCAATAGTAGAAATCTTTTCCGGCATTAGGAATAGGTACCTTAGTGAGGTGTTGTACATGGAGATAAGAGAAGCAGATGAAAAGGACTTAATTGGGTTATTAGAGTTGTATACACAGCTGCATAATAATCCCATGCCTGAAATGGGAACTATTAATATGTTTTTGCATTGGCCCATGGGGCTGCGAACCGATTAAGCGATAAATTCCAATATCTCAAGTTTGATTGTGAATAACATGAGGATCCTTAATTTTGTAAACTCGGCATGTTATAAGGTTTAGCTTTCTCTTTCATGCTCTTGATTTGGCGATCCCTTGAGCGAAGCAGGAGATTCTCCCTTCTTATCCATGGAAATGATCATCGTGTAGCCGAAGAGTATGCCGCAGATGATTACGCCGTAGCTTTCATAAACCCAAGGTCTTAATATAAAGGATAGATACTTCCCCAGAGATGAAAAAAATATTAACTGAGAAAACGTGAAGAACAGGGCCGGGAGCCCAATGATGAGCAATCTTTCCCATTGGATTCTCCATTTTCCGGGTTTCTTATATCTCCGGATAAATTCCGGAAGTCCAAGCAGCAAGCCGATTAATACCGACAGAACGGTGTCAAAACCCCATGCGGGATACGGATTGATGAAAGCCTTCAGTTCGAAGCTATAGATTATTCCCAAGCGGATAAGGATAATAAAAGAGACCGCATAGAGTAAATAAAACAAAACTCTCTTTCCCATAGGTCCTCCTTTCAAGGGTCACTTATTTTGCCTCGAAATATTTGGGAAGTACTCCGTTATCAACGATTCCATAAATCAGATTATTTTCACTGTCTAAAATGGCTGTAAAATCTTTATCGGCTGTCCTGAGGATAAGGAGGTATTGATGTCCTTCTTCACTTACTATGTCATACCCTTCCCAGTTCTTATCCATGCCTTCAATAATGGCATTATGGGAAGGGCTGATTGACTCGATAGTGATTCCGACTTCGAAAAGACTGTTTTCGATGATGCGGCTTTGTGCTGCTGAGGCTTTGGCAACCTCTTTTAACAAGCTATCATTTACAGCGGTCTTTGAGGTTGCAAAACCGGTTGTTACGCCAACAACAAGCACAAGGGCCGTGATAATTCCCAGCAGAGAGGTCTTCTTGATTTTCATAATGGCTACAATCCTTTCTTCAATAGCATTTTT
>JAEZFH010000059.1 GCA_023437885.1 Bacillota bacterium
AAGTAGGGAGGGAACGCATGTCTACTGTAATACAATACAAATGCCCCAACTGCGGATCCGATATGGCCTTCGACAGCCGGACCGGTTCCCTGCGCTGTGCAAGCTGCGGACGCACAGATAACATCGAAAATATGAAGAAGCACGCCGCTTCGGATGAAGACGGCACCTTTCATTACGAAATGGATGAGGATGATATCAAGGCGGCTGATTCCGCCTATGAGCATGACTATGCCGATACAAACAACGGTGACGAACCAAGCCGCCATTCTACCTTTCAGGAGCACGAAGCTCACGAATACCACTGCAACAACTGCGGCGCTGTTTTGATCACCGAGGCCAATACGGCTGCTACCACCTGCAGCTTCTGCGGCGCCGGCGTCGTATTGAGTGACCGTCTGACCGGGAATCTCGCCCCGGCAAAGGTAGTCCCCTTCACCATCAGTAAAGAGCAGGCTCAGGAAGCCTTCAAGAAATGGTGCAAGAAAGGCCTGCTTACTCCAAGAGATTTTATGACCGCAGACCGGATAAAAAACATTACCGGCCTGTACGTCCCTTTCTGGCTATATGACATGAACGGCAGAGGGGAAGCGGAGGCCACCTGTACCAGAGTCCGAACTTATTCCGATGCCGATTGGATCTATACGGAGACAAAGTATTACAATGTGTACCGCAAGGCGGACTTAAACTATTCCCGCGTTCCCTGCGATGCCTCCCGCAAGATGGAGGATGGCATGATGGATAAGCTGGAGCCTTACCAATATGACAATCTAAAGGATTTTAACATGCCCTACCTGGCAGGCTATATAGCGGAAAAATACGACTTTACCGATGAGGATATGCTGCCCCGGATCAAGCAAAGAGTAGGCACCTATGTGGATAATTATCTTTCCTCCACAATCAACGGCTACTCCTCCGTCATGTATCATCGTAAGGACATCTTTATCCGCAAGAAGAACGCGGACTATACTCTTCTTCCGGTCTGGATGGTATGCTACGATTACAAACAGGCGGAACACATCTTTGCCATGAATGGCCAAACAGGCAAAATCGTAGGCAAGCCGCCTCTGAGCAAGGCTAAAATATTCGGCTGGTTTGCCGGGGTATCGGCAGGCAGCTTCCTGCTCTTTCAATTACTTACTCTGATTGGAGGTGCATTGTCATGAAGCAGCTATTTCTATTGAACATAAGAGCGATTCGCAAAGCAGGCCAATCACTGTTTAAGCCCCTTCCTTTGCTTGTCCTGTTGTTGCTTATGGCAGCCGTAATCACGACAGCCACGGTTCGTGCCTTTGCTTCCGAACCGGATAATACGGAGAGTAATCAACATGTCTACGATAAAGCCGGACTGTTATCCACATCCGAACAAGAAGACCTGGAGCAAATGTGTATTGATTACGGGAGCGAGGCCGGTATTGATATCAAGATTCTCACCCATGATGACGAAAATGCTCTTTATGCAGAGGATTATATCGAGGATTTTGAAGACCAGCTTCCTGTCGGGGACCGGGTCTATCTGTTAATCGATATGTATAACCGGGTGGTATTTATGGAAGGCTTTGGCAAAGCCGAGACCTATATCTATTCCAAACGGATCGATGCTATTATCGAAGAGATAACACCGGCCCTGTCCGACGGTAATTATTACGATGCCTGCCTGGCCTATATCAAGCGCTCTGCTGCATATATGAGTGATGATTCGGAATTGAACTATGACCATGATTATACTGCGGGAACTCCCCAAGCCAATAATCCGAATGCTCCCTCATATGATGAAACCTGGCCGGAAGAATATAATTCCTCCTCTGCCAAGGCCATAAGCCTGATAACCAATGTATGGGTTCAGCTTCTTGCAGCGATTATCATCGGTGTAATAACCGTATCTATTATGGCATATCATTCCGGAGGCAGAATGACCGCAGGCAGTTCTAATTACATCCAGCAGAATAATTCCGGATTAATTGGCCGAAGGGATGATTACATCCGAACCCAGGTCACCCGGGTAAGAAAGCCTAAGAATGATACGAATTCCCACGCTGGCGGCGGGTTCAGTGCCGGAGGCTTCCGCGGAGGAACCTCAGGCGGCGGGCGTTCTCACAGCTCCGGGGGCGGTAAGTTCTAGTAGTCATTCCCAGGCAATTGGTTTATAATAAAAGAAAAGCCCGGCAGTCAGAGCATTTCGGGCAATCATTATGGGAGGAAATCATATGGGTATTTTTTCAAAACAATTTGCTAATGTTGTAGAATGGCAGGAATTCCGTGAGGATATGATCTTCTATAAATGGAGCAACGATGAAATAAAAAAAGGAAGCCGATTAATTATCCGCCCTGGCCAGGATGCTATCTTTCTATATAACGGCAAGATTGAGGGTATTTTTAAGGATGAAGGGGATTACGATATCGAATCACAGATCATTCCCTTCCTGTCCACTCTGAAGGGCTTCCGCTTCGGTTTCAACAGTGGTCTGCGTGCCGAGGTTCTCTTTGTGAACACCAAGGAATTCCAGGTGAAATGGGGAACCCAGAACGCCATTAACATCCCGGTGCCGCAGCTTCCCGGAGGCATGCCCATCCGTTCCTTCGGCACCTTTACCTTCAAGGTTGCCGACTATGTGAAATTAATCGATAAGATTGCAGGTGTCAGACAAAGCTATACGGTCGAAGATGTTCGTCTTCGTATTGTATCGATTCTGGATCAGCTTCTAATGAAGTGGATCTCTAAGGAAGGCAAGGATATGTTCAATCTTCAGGCGAACTCCTTCGACATTGCAAGCGGAATCCGCACCGATCTGGATATGCAGCTCTTTGACTCAGGTTTAAGTGTTACTGCCTTTAACATTATGAGCTTTACCTATCCGGAGGAGATTCAGGCGATGATCACCAAGAATGCCTCCCATAGCATGGTAGGCGATATCGGACGCTATCAGCAGATTGAACTGACTAACGGTATGACCTCAGGTAAAATGCACGGAGGCGGGATCGCCTCTGATATGGCAGGAATGATGATGGGAATGAATGCCGCCAATCAGATGATGCAGAATATGAATCAAAATCAGGGTCAGGCAGCCCCCGCCGGTGCCAAGCCGAATTTCTGTCCGAATTGCGGAACCAAAGCCGGAGCCGCCAACTTCTGTCCCAACTGCGGACAGAAATTAGTTTAGCCTGTATTATATAGCTTTCACCATATCGGCCTCTGTGCTATTTAAGCACAGGGGCCGGTCTTCTTTCAGGAAGCCATATACATTCATAACCGATTACCTATCAATCACATTCTCTTAATCTCTTGATGGAAGCTGCTACTGATATTCAATTATATTCTTTCGTCATCTATGTTCATTTCTATCATTGAGATATTTATAGAAATTTTGTGACCGGAATTATACATTTCATTTTTTCAGAAGTTTTGTGCTCACTTCTTCAATACAAAACAGAAAAGTTTTACTCGCTTTACAAACATATGTTTGTATTTTATTTATTGTTATGATACAATATCACCAGGCATATTACCAGTGCCAAACGAAATCAAAGCATTGGTATTGCGTTAACACACCCGGGCTCCAGACATCCCGGGAAACTGCTTTTTCACAATAGCTTTCCATAATATAATTAAGGGGGATTGTAAGTGGATCTTTATACTGCGATTAATCAAAGACGTACCGTCCGTGATTTTGCGGACAGAGAAGTAGACATGGATACCATCCATCGCATTCTGGATGCCGGATTGAAGGCTCCGACCAATAATCATCTGCGTGAATGGGAATTTGTCGTAATCAGCGACAGGAATGAAAAAGCCAAAATTGTAGAACAAATATCAAAGGATACATCAAAGGAAAGAACAGAAGGAATTATCAGTAATTGGAATATGACGGATGAATGTCAGATCAATATGTATATGGATGCCATTCCAAAGCAATATTCCATGCTATATCATGCGGGATGTATTATCCTCCCCTTCTTCAAGCAAAGCCGGCCCCTGCTTAAGCCGGAGACCTTAAGCTCACTGAATCCCTTTGCTTCTATCTGGCTCAGCATTGAGAATATACTCCTGGCTGCTACTGCAGAAGGTCTGGGAGTATCGCTTCGTATACCCTCAGAAAGGGAATTGGATTATCTAAGAGAAATTGTCCGTTACCCCGAGGATTATTATCTTCCTTGCTATCTGGGTCTCGGATATCCTGCGGCGGATGCCGTGATAATTCCCCAGAAACCCCTGGACATCAGTGATAAAATCCACATGAACCACTGGTAAAAATGATGCTGAAGAAGTCCCATACCGGCTAACCGGTATGGGACTCTCTTGACAGCTATTCCACATGAAATACTTTATCGTTCATTAATTTCTTCAACCTAGCATCGGAATCCTCCATGGAAGCACCCTTCACACCAAAATAGAACTTAATCTTCGGTTCCGTACCGGAGGGTCTTATCGCACACCATGCATTATCATTCAAATCAAAATACAGAACATCGGATTTCGGGAGTCCGGTAGAGGAAACCTCTCCCGTTTCCAAATCCGTGATTGTATCCATCTGATAGTCACGAACCTTAAGTACCTTGTAATCGCCGGCTGCCTTGGGAGGGTTCTTGCGGTAACTTTCCATGATCTCTTTGATTTTCTCCATTCCGGTAATTCCCTTCAGAGTAACGGAAATCAAATCCTCCTTGAAGTAACCGTACTTCTCATAGATCCGGTTCATCTGCTGATATAATGAAATCCCCTGGGAACGGTAATAAGCCGCCGCTTCGCACAGGCACATCACTGCAACAATCGCATCCTTATCTCTGGAATGGGTACCAACAAGACAACCATAGCTCTCTTCATAGCCAAAGATATATTCATTGGAACCGGTCTGCTCGAACAGCTTGATCTGTTCACCGATGTATTTGAAGCCGGTCAGTACCTCGATCAGCCTTGCATTATAGTGCTCCGCAATCAGATCCGAGATATTTCCCGTAACAATCGTCTTAATTAAAGCAGCATTCTTGGGTAGTATTCCCTTCTCCGCCTTCTGCGAAAATTCGTATTCAGCAATCAGGGCTCCTGTCATGTTGCCGTTAAAGAGTACAAACTCTCCCCTATCATCCTTCACCATGATCCCCAAGCGGTCCGCATCCGGATCGGTGGCCAGAATAATATCAGCGCCAACTTCCTTTGCCAGCTTCTGTGCCAAGGTAAACACCTTGGGATCCTCGGGGTTGGGGTAGCCCACCGTTGAGAACTCGGAATCCGGCAGCTCCTGCTCCGGCACGACATATACATGCTCAAAGCCAAGCTCCTTCAGAATTCTTCTGACCGGAAGATTGCCAGTTCCATGAAGAGGAGTATATACAATCTTCATCTGCTTACCCTCGATGCTGATGGGATTAACCACTAGCTTCTTCAATTCTGCTATATATTTATCATCCATCTCGCTGCCGAGGATCGTCAGCAGCCCTTGCTTTATCGCTTCTTCCTTCTGCATCGTCCTTGCGGAGGCGAAATCGGTAATTGCATTCACCTCTCCGATGATTTCCTCATCCTTGGGATAGGTAATCTGGGCACCATCCTCCCAGTATACCTTATAACCGTTATATTCTGCAGGATTGTGACTTGCTGTAATCACAATTCCAGCAACACAGCCCAGCGTACGCAATGCAAAGGACAGCTCGGGGGTCGGACGAAGAGATTCGAACAAATAGGCTGGAATACCGTTTGCCGCCAGACAGAGCGCGCTATCCAAAGCAAATTCAGGAGACATCCTTCTGGAATCATAAGCAATGACAGCTCCTTTGCTTTCCTCTCCATGCTTCTTAATGGTATTGGCCAGTCCCTGGGTTGCTCTTCTTACCGTATATAAATTCATTCTGTTCACGCCGGCACCCAGGATGCCTCTTAATCCTCCGGTACCGAATTCCAGATCCTTAAAAAACCGTTCCTTAATTTCATTATCATTACCCTCTAAGGCAGCCAGTTCCGCTCTGGTTGCTTCATCAAAATATGGGTTAGATAACCATTCCTCATATCTGTTCTTATATTCCATACTCGAAACCTCATCCTTTCTTAACAAGACGAATCGCACATGAATCAATGATGTAACCACGACTAAATTACTTATTCTGGAGATACATTAAAACATCTATCTCATGATACAATGCTTTGTTTCGAAATGCAATCTTTTTTTCCCGTAAAATAATTCAGCTTATTCTGGACAAAGTCGGGGATTTTATTCCTTTGAAACTGGTAAAGATCGCAGATAATGAAATTATCATCTTCCAAATTCCTACCGCCGCTTATATCCGCCGACATTACTATCTGTAGTTTTATCTGTAGTCTTCTACATCAAATTCTTTATTTTTATAGTAGAATTTCCTGTCATCCTCTGTGATTGTTCTGATGACTTTACAGGGATTACCTACGGCAATGACATTATCCGGGATATCTTTAGTCACTACACTGCCGGCTCCGATCACAACATTATTTCCTATCGTGACTCCCGGGTTGATGATAGCATTCCCCCCGATCCAAACATTGTCACCTATGGTAATGCCTATCCCATACTCATAGCCTGAATTTCTGGAGTCCGGATGAATGGGATGACCCGCCGTATAAATCGAGACATTCGGGGCAAACATGACATTATCTCCAATCAAGACCTTTCCAACATCAAGAATGGTACAGTTAAAATTGGCATAGAAATTCTTTCCTACCTCTATATTCTTCCCATAATCACAATGAAAAGGGGCTTCAATATGAACATACTCGCCAGCTTTTCCAAGAATGCTACGGACCAAAGTCTCCCTTCGCTCTTCCTCCTCTGGATGAAGCAAATTATACTCATATATTTTCTTCTTGTTTTCCAACCGCTCCTCGCTCAGACCATCCAGCCAGGCTTTATACGGCAGGCCTGACAGCATTCTTTCTTTTTGGTTCATCAATATTTCTTCCTCTCAAACTTTTATTTATCCATATTATTTTTTGTCCTTCGTATTTCCATAATACCTGGGCAATACATCCAATTTTCAACTCCAAATCACTTCTAAGATAAGGATTATCTGGATGAATCTAAGATACACTCTTTATATTCTCTCCATATGGTTTCCAGCACCGCCTTTGTATTCGAACTGAAGTAATTTGTGAACTGCCCTTATATCACAATAATATCATAAAAAAGCCAGCTAGCACAGGGATAAAATACCTTACCCAATGACTAGCTGACTTATATATTATATCTCTTTTCTACTATGATACCATTATGCCATGAAAAATCCTGTTCCTAATCTTCAGCTTTGATCGGAAACTACAAGCAAGCCAGCATTTCTTCTACGCTTTTTACTTTATAGCCCGTCACTGTAATCATCCTCACTGATACCCTTCAGGTTGAACTCTGCTTCGGTCCAATTGCCGTCGTTATCAGCATTATCATCGTCTGACTCTTCATACACGATTTCGGCAATGCCGTCCTCGCCTTCATAATAGCCTTCCTCTTCATACTCTTCGCCCATGAACTCATCGTCATTATAGCCATCCTCAGAATATTCAAAGGTATCGTATTCATCCAGATAATTGCCTTCGCCGTCCAGCTCCTCGGAAAGCATATATTCATCCGGGGTGTCCGTATCCAGCTTCACGGAGCGGTATCTCTTCATACCGGTTCGGGCAGGGATCAGCTTACCGATAATAACATTTTCCTTCAGACCGATCAGCGGGTCAACCTTACCCTTGATGGCTGCTTCGGTAAGAACCTTGGTGGTCTCCTGGAAGGAAGCTGCCGATAAGAAGGATTTGGTAGCAAGGGAAGCCTTGGTGATACCCAGCATTACCTGCTTGCCATCTGCCGGCTCCATACCTTCATTCTGCATTCTTACATTCTCATCCTCGAACTCCAGGATATCTACCAGAGTTCCCGGCAGGAAGCTGGTATCGCCGTTGGTTTCGATTCGAATCTTCTTCAGCATCTGACGTACAATTACCTCGATATGCTTATCGTTGATTTCAACACCCTGCAGACGGTATACTCTCTGAACCTCCTGGATCATATAATCCTGAACGGCACGGATGCCCTTAATCTTTAAGATGTCATGAGGATTAACACTACCCTCGGTCAGCTCGTCGCCGGCCTCAAGCACATCGTTGTCCTGAACCTTAATTCTTGAGCCATAAGGGATCAAATAAGCTTTGGATTCCATCGTCTCGTTATTGGTTACGATGACCTCACGCTTCTTCTTTGTATCTTTAATCGTTACCACACCACCGAATTCTGCAATAATTGCAAGACCCTTCGGCTTTCTGGCCTCAAAAAGCTCTTCTACACGGGGAAGACCCTGTGTGATATCATCACCCGCAACACCACCGGTATGGAAGGTACGCATCGTAAGCTGTGTACCGGGTTCACCGATGGACTGTGCTGCTATAATACCAACTGCTTCACCTACCTGAACCGCTTCGCCGGTAGCCATGTTCGCACCATAACACTTGGCACAGACACCGATATGGGACTTACAGGTCAGTACGGTACGAATCTTCACCTTATCTACACCGGTTCCGATAATCCGGGCCGCACGCTTGGGTGTAATCATGTGGTTTGCCTTAACAATCATCTCACCGTCTGCATCATAGATAGTCTCGCAGGAATATCTTCCTGTGATTCTCTCTTCCAGGCCTTCGATTACTTCCTTACCGTCAGTAAATGCCTTAATCCACATGCCGGGGATCTCATGACCCTCGCAGCAGTCAACCTCACGGATAATTAAATCCTGGGATACGTCAACCAGACGGCGTGTCAGATAACCGGAGTCCGCAGTACGAAGCGCGGTATCGGACAGACCCTTACGGGCACCGTGCGCGGAGATGAAGTACTCCAATACGTCAAGTCCTTCACGAAGGTTGGACTTAATCGGCAGCTCAATGGTACGGCCTGAGGTATCCGCCATAAGTCCACGCATACCGGCAAGCTGCTTG